>JBDNGI010000494.1:0-7679 GCA_041689345.1 Halanaerobiales bacterium | reverse complement strand
TTTATGGACAAAGATATTGGAAGTCAAGAAGGATTAGCTTTTGCAATGGAAATTATGGATTTCATGAGGGCAAAGATGGTAGATTTTCAAGAAGAAACCGATAATATGTATAACCTAGAAGCTACACCAGCTGAGGGTACCTCCTATCGTTTTGCTAAACTTGATAAAGATAGATTTAATGATTCCATTATAGCTGCTAATGAAGATCGAGTTGAAAACGATAATGCAGACCCTTATTATACTAATTCTACTCATTTACCAGTAGGTTATACTGATGATATCTTTACTGCACTAGAAATGCAAGATGAATTACAGTCAAGATATACAGGTGGAACTGTACTCCACGGTTTTATTGGGGAAAAATTACCATCAAAAGAAAGCACAAAATTATTAGTTAAACGTATAGCAGAAAATTTCAAACTTCCATATTACACTATTACTCCATCATTTAGTGTTTGTCCTGTACATGGATATCTTCAAGGGGAACATGAATACTGCCCGAAATGTGATCTGGAGAATGATTTTGTTGAAGAAGAAGTTTAAATTGATTTAGTTACTATGTAAATAATAATTGTTATTTTGATTAATTTAAAATTGAAGTTTTGCGAGGTTTTTATTATGAAGATAAGTGGATTTCAAAAAACTAGTTTAATTGATTATCCGGGACATATAGTAAGTATTATCTTCACTCAAGGATGCAGCTTTAAATGCCCTTATTGTCACAACTCTGATCTTATTTACCCGGATAGTAAAAATAAAGAATATTTTTCTATAGAATATATTTACAGCTTTATTAAAAATAGAAAAGGATTAATTGATGGTGTTAGTATTACAGGTGGTGAACCTACTCTTCAACCTGATCTATATGATTTCATCACCAAAGTAAAATCCATGGGGTTAAAAATCAAGTTAGATACTAATGGCAGTAATCCTCAAGTATTAAAAAATCTATTTATTGAAAATCAACTAGATTATATTGCAATGGATGTTAAAACTTCATTGTTTGACTATGAAAATATTATCAATACAAAAATTAATATTGATTCTATAATGGCATCTATAGCACTAATACAAGATTCTACTATTCCATATGAATTTAGAACAACTGTTGTTCCAGGATTACATGATATAGAACAGATGAAAGAAATTGCAGTTTTGCTAAAAGGCAGCAAAAAATATTTTATACAAAACTTCAAAGCTAAAAATACATTTGATACAGATTATATGCAGTATAATGGTTTTCCCCCAGATAAATTGGAGGAATTCAAAGAAATTTGTATCCCTTACATAAATATGGTTGAAATTAGGGATTAATCATTGATTTATAAAGGAGGAGGAATAATTAAAATGAAAAGACAAAAATGTGAAATATACTCCAGAGTTGTTGGATTCCTAACACCAGTGTCACAGTGGAATCGGGGTAAAAAAGAAGAATTTAAAGATCGCAAAACCTATGATACGGTACTTACAAAAGAAGAAATAGAAGAAAAAGAAGCCTTAATTGGCTAAAAAAAACCAGCCTTAAAAGGCTGGTTTTTTTGCTTGTGCTTAAAAAATATTTTTAAGGAAGATATTTTATAGGATTAACTGTCTTCTCTTCTTTATAGATTCTAAAATCAAGATGGCTTCCAGTACTTGTTCCTGTACTTCCAGCGTGAGTTATTACCTGACCAAGACTGACCTGAGCTCCTGCCCGTACCAGTAATCTAGAATTATGTGCATATAATGTTTTTACTCCATCTCCATGATTGATAACCACAGTCTTGCCAAAGCCATTTATATATCCACTTTGTACTACGGTCCCAGATGCAGCAGCTCTAATACTAGTACCTATAGGAACAGCTATATCAATCCCTCCATGAAAGTGTCTGTCTTGTCTAATTGGATGAATACGATAACCATAAGAAGATGAAATTCTACCTATAACAGGCCAAATAAATGTCCCTTTTAATAATTGAAATGGTTGATTAACATCTCTTTTTAAATGAGGAATGGCTAAATTTTGTCCTAAATAAATAACATCATTCTTTAAATGATTAGCTAGTTTAATAGTTTCAAAATCTACACCATATTTTTTGGAAAGAACTGATAGCACATCACCTCGATGTACTTCATGATATATGGTAGAATATACATTTTTATCTTCACCGCCGCCAATACCGGTCTTAGGAATCTTTATTTTCTGACCTATTTTAATAAAATCAGAACTGAAATTATTTGAAGCTTTTATGGATTTAACAGTAGTATCATAGTTCAATGCAATCCCTAATAAGGTATCCCCTTCTTTTATTGTATAAGTAATATCTTTTATAGTATCTTCCATTTTCCTAAGAGTCTCATTACCAACTATTCCATCAACCTTTAGTCCACTACTAAACTGAAAGTCTTTAACTATCTCTTTAGTTCCGTAACCATAAATTCCATCAACACTAACATCATAACCCATATCATATAAGTATTTTTGAATCGTTTTTACACCTGTTCCTTTATCCCCTATTTCCCATTTTTTCGCAAATACAGGAGATGATGTTAGTAATACTAAAAATATTATAAAAATTATAAGTCCATTTTTTTTCATTTCAAATCCTCCTATGAAATATTTGTAAAATTATAAAACACAAAAATATAAAATTATATTATAAAAATATAAAATCCTAAGTATAAATCTCTTTCTAAGAATAATTTTATTTGGAGAGAGATTATATGATACTTATATATAAGTTCTACATAGACATAAAAAAATCCTTCATAATTTAAACTATTTATTCATATAATATACCTTTTTCATTTAAATTAGGGAAATTTAACTGTCTTAAGGCTTCATATAATATAATTGAAACTGAATTAGCTAAGTTTAACGACCTTAATTCTTCTCCCATGGGTATTCTAATACAATTTTTTAAATTATTTATTAACAAGGATTCAGGTAATCCTTCAGTTTCTTTACCAAAAACTAAAAAATCATCATAACTATATGAAATTTCGTGATAACTCTGAGCAGATTTGGTTGATGCAAAATAAAAATTGCTATCAGGAAAATCGGAAATTAACTGATGAATTGAATCATAGTAATGTATATCTAATTTACTCCAATAATCTAGGCCGGCTCTTTTTAAGTATTTGTCATCGGTTGAAAATCCAAGAGGTCTAATTAAATAGAGACTACTATCTGTCACAGCGCATGTTCTAGCAATATTACCTGTATTTTGTGGTATTTCTGGCTCAACAAGTACAACTTTCATTATATTAAAAGCCTCCAATGTTTATTATTATATTAACGCGTATCTAAGGGATCCTAATTCTACAAGTGGTGGTAAAAAACGCTAAGCAAATTCAGATTATGTATGTTGTTGGTATATAACTACAATCAATTATATAGGCTATAGGATCCTACACGATAGCCGTTGGTCCATGTGACTTACCTTTATCAATAACCATCTTAGTTTCTGAAAATATAGTCTCTAATTGAATTTTATAGGAGTAACGTTTTTTTGTCAACCTATTTTACTAAATAAAAACAAAATTCTATTTCATCTCTTTTTTCTTTATTTAACTTTTTATGTAATATAATACCTAATTCTTGACTGGATTCATAAGTATAATTGTTAAGATAAAACCTTCTTAATATGGCTCGACTAGCCGTACATTCCGGATAATGTGTAACAAAATCTACTATTTCGTATATTTTATCAACACGCTTCAATTAATATAACCCCTTTCATACTCTAAAATTATTATTCATATATTTACTATTTAAATACCTCAATGGATTTGTATGTCTTCCATTTATTCTAATTTCAAAATGTAAATGTGGTCCTGTAGAGACACCGGTACTTCCACTAAAAGCGATAACTTTACCCTGTTTAATAGTGTCTCCTTTTTGAACTAGTAATTCTAAATTGTGTCCATAATAAGTAAGACTATTATCTCTATGTCTTAAAATCACAAGGTTACCATATCCCTTAGACCAACCTGAAAATTGTACTATACCTGCTTCAGCAGCATAAATAGGAGTACCATATGGTACAGCAATATCAATTCCAGTATGAAATAGGTGTTCTTTTTTTATCGGATGATCTCTTAATCCATATTGGGAAGTAATTTTTCCCTGAACTGGCCAAATATAATTAATTTTTTTTGACCTAGATGTTAGTTGATATCTATTTATGCTTTCATTTGGAGGTATTTTTATATTTTGGCCAATATATATTTTATTTGGTGAACTTAAGTTATTTAGCTCAATTAAATTACTAATCTTTACAGCAAACTTTTTGGCGATTTTCCATAGAGAATCGCCTTTTTCTACTTTATATGATTTAGTCTTTTCAGGAATTTTTAATTTTTGATTCACAATAATTATATCTGGGTTTTTAATGTTATTGATTCTAATTAACTCGATAAGTGATACATTAAAGCTTTTTGCAATTAAGGAAAGATTATCTCCTTGTTTTACAATGTAATTTATAAACCCCCCGGCATTAATTATTGATGATACAACAATCATTATTATAAAGAAAAATACTATATTGTTTTTTTTCATATTCAACCTCCAAAAATATTCTAAATTTTCCCTAATAAGACTATAAATATCTTTTGTCAACCTCTTACCTTTAAAAATCATGTTAAGCCTATTAAGAGAATTCGTACTATCCAGTATCTATTTTTACCATTTTGGATATATATATACAAAAAATTGAAATGAAAAATATACATTTAATATTTAGTATTAAAAGTCTTCATATAAATATATAAAAATAAGCAAAAAAATAAAACCCCCAAGTTATAGAAATGGGAGTTTTAGTAACGTCGAAATAGATAACGTGATAGTATTATTTTTCAATTGATTGGTTGACTTTAAGTAAACCCATTGATCTTAAAAAATTAGCAATTCTTTTATAAATAATAACAGTTAGTACAGCATTTATTAATGATTTCGTGATATTAAATGGAAGTATTACTGGGATTATTATTTTCAAGATTTCTTCTCTTGGCAACATTGTATATATGGGTGTTACAATAAGATTAGCTGGTATCATAATAGCTGTCATTGCTAATGCCCCACTAATTAAGCCAATGACTGCACCCTTTTTATTATGAAATTTATTATAAATGAAGCCAGCAGTACTAACAAAAGTCCCAGTAGCTAAAATATGCATAAGAACCCCATATACTCCTCCCTCACCAGTTACAATAGCCATTAATATTGATCCAATTACAGTAGAAATAAGGGCAGCAATAGGCCCATATAAAAAACTAATAATTAGAATAGGTGTATCACCGAAATCATATAATAAATAGGGTGCTCCTGGAAATGGAACCTTAATAAAAATCATTAAAACTACTGCTAAAGCAGTCATAACACCAATATTTGTTATTTTTTTTACATTCATTAAAAACTCTCCTCTTTTTTCTTCAGAGCATGGACTAATATTCTTTAGATTATTCAAGGTGGCATAAGGATTTGCAGGGTATCATAAAATCTTTTACACATCAAAAATAATTCTTTAATTAAAAAAAGCCCTGAATAATCAGGGCTTAAGTACATTGCATTCTCTTTTTTCATCCGGACTTTACCGTCGGTACTGGAATTTCACCAGTTCAGCTGCTGCTCGTGGACTATAACCACCGGCCTGGAATTGGAGTATGATTACTCCTCACCATGCCCTGAAGATATATTTTAAATTAATAACATTATAACTTATATAACTAAAGATTTCCAGGAATATTTCAAAGAAAATTAATATCTTTTATCTATAGTTGTATTTTTATAGAAATGATCTATTATATCCTTATAGGAATAGTTTTTTTGCGCCATTCCTGCTGCCCCTGTCTGATCCATACCCACATTATGTCCCCAACCACTTCCATAAAATATTAAGCGTTTTAATATCTGATTATTATTATAAAACTTTTCAATAACAAATCTATTACTTTTTAAACCACCCAGGGCACTTCTAATACTATCTCCTTTTACCTCTATGTCACGTTCTACTCCATCATCCATTATGCCTTTAATTATAATTTTATTTACTGTTCCTCCATTTGTCCTGCCGATTGGTATAATGTCTAATAAGGAGTCTAAATTATATTTTTTTGTAAAAAAATCATCATCCAGTACCTTAATCCATCTATATATATTAGAACCTGCATAAGAAGATATATTGGAATATGATTCAGGTTCTTCTACTAACCATCTTTCTATATTATAAGGCTCCAATGGAAAGTTATATTTTAAATCTAACATATTATTTGCTCCAGAGAGATAGGCATATTCATTTCCCCATATTTCTTTACTATTTTCTGAATAACCACCACTGTTACTACTAAAAACAGCTGTAATTGGCTTGTTATTATAAATAGCAATCTCTCCCATTGTCTCTATGATGAGTTGATTTGTTTTATTGGTTTCCGATTTAACACCATTATAAGCAGCACAATGAACAGTATCACATAGATCATAACCTTCTTTGCTGTGTTTTCCAAGATGACTAAGAGCATAACTTCTGGCTGCGATAGTTTGTGCCTTCAAGGCTTCATCAGGCCACCAGGCTGGCATTTCAGCCGGAACCACCGAGAATAAATATTCTTCTAAATTAATTATATTTATAATATGAAATTCTCCTTGACTACGAGGATACATTTCGATTTCTCCACGATATTGTCTATCCTCAGAACCCGCCCAGAAATATCCCTGTCCATATGACATATCGTATAATAAGAATGGATATGTATTATCATTCATACTTAATTTTATAGGTTCTTCACTTTAAACAGTCTTAATTAGCTTATCATTATGATATATTTTATATTTATAATTATTATATTCAATACTGTAGTTTTCTTTGCCCTTACCTTCAACTAGAATTATATCTTTATTTTTAATATCAAAGTCAGCTCCCGCTTTAAATGATACTTTATTTACATTTTCTACAATCCCAATTCTAAGACTAGGAATAATACTGCTATCAAGGGAATAATCTTTTAGCATAAGCCAATTAATATCTGCTCTACTTAAATCTTTTGATTCTCTCTCCTTAATTATAAATTCAGGATTTTTCTTTGATATTTCATTTATTCTGTTTTTTGCATAGTTCCTATTAATATTAGCAGCAAAACTCCTGTTCCAGTAATAAAAGGCACGGCTCTCATCACCTACTAATTCATATATTTCTGCCAGTACAGGGTATAGACTAGATAAACTGGAATCTTTCTTTATTGCACTAGTATAATACTTAATAGATTTCTCATATTTTTCTTTAAGTTTGTATAGATCAGCAAGACCTATATAGTTCAAGATAATATGAGGAGTACTATTAATACCTTCAAGATAATATGTTTCAGCTAATTCATAATTATCAATACTAAAATTTATCTGACCTAAGTAATAGCATAATATCGAGAATTCTTTTTCAGTAAGAAAAGTTTGTTCTTTTATTAAATGATTATCTATAATATTATTTTTATTATCTTGCTTATTATTTTGTTTTTCATTTTTATAGTTATTCGTACTTTCATTAAGGTTAAGACTATCATTACTTTCTGTAGTGTTAATTTTATGAGTATTATATAAGTCTTCTAATACTAAAATAGCTTCTTTTATATTATTTTCTAAATATAAATTAATACCAAATTTATACCTCCAATAGTTATTTTCCGGATTATTCTTAATAATTTTTCTA
>JBDNGI010000493.1:0-6565 GCA_041689345.1 Halanaerobiales bacterium | reverse complement strand
GTCGTATTCATCTCCTACCAAATCAAAAACAAGATTTGGAAAGAGTTTTCTGCGACAATTTTTAGATAAAGGAAGATTGATATGAAACCATTATCTGCTGGTACAGGCCTCGATTTGTATTTATAAAGCCAGTTCTTTAAACAATAGAAGAAAATATTTTGGTAAATATCTAGTTTGAGGGGGAATAATAATGAAAACAAAAAATTTTTATGCAGAGAAGCTAGAAGATTTAGAGAGATGCCATGATGGAGAAGGAGTATTAAAACATGTTGGACTCTTTAGTGATGAGGAATTAATTACAAATATTCGTTTCCTTAATTATACTGTCTTACCACCTGATACAACTATAGGTATGCACAAACATGGTGAAGATGAGGAAATATATATAATTCTGGAAGGTAATGGTGTTATGACTGTTGATGGAGAAGATAAAGACGTTACAAACGGTGACATTATTGTTAACAAACCACATGGTACTCACGGGCTGGTAAATAATTCGGATAGTAATTTGAAAATTCTTGTAATTGAAGTTTATAAATAAGATAAAGTAATATTAGCTTTTTAGAAGTCATTAGACTATTTATGCAGATTATATTAATATACTTTATTGTCTATAGGCATATAGCTTATAATAGTAGTAGAATTATTATAACTGGAGGTGAATCTTTATTAGTACATAAGTGATTTCATAACCTTGCTGTATTTTAATGAACACTTATTATATGATAAAGAAAATATATGTATGGATTGGTCTTAGAAGGCGGAGGAGCCAAAGGTTCTTATCAGATAGGGGCATATAAGGCTTTAAAAGAGTTGGGTATAGAGATAGGTGGAGTAGCAGGGACTTCTGTGGGCGCTATAAATAGTGCTTTAATTATTCAGGATAATTGGTTGATTATATAATTGCAAGTTCTTATTTACCTACATTTAAAATGGAAAAGATGGATGGCAGCCTGTATTTAGATGGTGGGTTTTATGATACATGTTTTTTTTTGCCCAGGAGTATTCTCATCAAGATTATGTTTAGCTAAAATCTTTTTTATCTTTCTTGGTGAAATTTTTATATCATATGAATATTTAAGCTGCTTACTTATCTTAATATATCCTAGAAAAGGTCTTTCTTTCTTTAATTCAAGAACTCGTTTTTTAATTATATGCTCATCAGCAGAATTATTAGCTTTAGTATTCGTTTTCTTATCACTTTTAGTATTATCTTTATTATTAATATTTACATCTTCAGATGAATGGTAGGCTTCTTCGACTTTCTTCACAATATTCTTTCTTTGATCATCAGTGTAGTTAGTTCTACTCATTTATAATTTTTCTCTTCTAGTTTTTGTGTGAAGGAAATTGTAACGGCAGAACTGCTTAACAGTTTTTTTCGGTCGGCCGCGTAAACATTGTGTTAAGTAATTAATAAGGAATTGACTCTAAATACAGTGTACCATAGAACACTTATGGAATTGGTGGACAAGCACCTGCCTTTATTAAGAATATAGATAAAATAGTTTTAGATGATTATATTTGTGAAGATATTAATTTAGATTTTTCAAGAATTGATTATAAAGATATTAATGGACTTTTAGGACTTGATATACTTATAAGTGGTGGATTTACAGTGATATAGAAGTACTAACAGAGTTTCAGGAGAGATTTTTTGATACAGAAATGTAAGCATCAATTCTAGCCCACATTCCTAAAAGATAAAATTTATGAGATAATCTCCCTAAAGGGAGGTTTTTGACAATGAAAGATAAAAGAGAAATTTGGATTAAACGTATCCAGGAGTACAAATCAAGCGATCTGACAGCTGCTAAATGGTGCGAAAAAAATAGTATATCCTTACATGCACTTAAATATCAGATTCATAAGTCTAATAAAGAAAAGAAACAAGAATCTAATCAAACCCAATGGGCATCTGTTGTTCCTGCTATATCAAAAATAACTAAGAGTAAGGATCAGCCATTAAAAGTTATTATCGGTCATTCAGCAATTGAGGTGTTTTGACCCTAAAGAATTAAAGGTTATTCCTGCTCAAGTCAAAGTAGTTGAACATATTCGCTATGTTTATTCCTGCAGAGAATGTGAAAAACAAAATATTACAACTCCAATAATTACGGCTTCGATGCCCAATCCCGTTTTAAAAGGTAGTTTTGTCTCTCCGTCTTTAATGGCATATATCATGGATCGTAAGTATTCTGAAGCAGTACCTCTCTACAGACAGGAAAAACAATTTAATAATTTTGGTATTGATTTATCCCGTCAAAATTTAGCTAACTGGGTTATCCATACTAACATAATGTCCTCATCTTTTATAGGTGGGGACGTTTTGACGCTTACAGTTATAGTAGGGCAATTCGTTATGAAGCACAGAAAAAAGGTATACAGGTTTGTACATTATGCCCTGGTGTTACTAAAACAAATTTCTTTGCTAGAGAAGGAACAAAAACACCACGAGGTGCGATGACTGCTGAAAAAGTAGCGGATTATGCTTATAAACGATTTATGAAAAATAAGAATATTAGTATTCCTGGTTTGACAAATAGAATAATTAAATGGATTCCTGTAAAATTGAGAATGATGGTTGTTGCAAAAATGAAGAAATAAAACCCGATTAGAAAAATATTTAAATGAGTGTAATCTCTTGTAGGTTTTATCAAAAGCTCTGAGGCCTTTTAATTTATAAAAATTTCATTACTAAATAGAGCTTTATCAGCTTCAGATAATATATGTCTAAAAATGAATTCTAAAATATGTATTTGGATATGATATGTTTAAACAAATAATTAAAGTATAAAAAAAGGGATGATATTTAAATGAAAAAAATAAGAATAATACTTCTTTTATTATTGTTAATTTTATTAACTATTAATAGTTATTCAGAAGAATTTGCTGGTCATAGTGAAGAGAATGTTGTTGATGTATATGACACAGATGGGAAATATATATTTTCTACAGCAATGGGAATAGTACCCGGTGATCGATATATCAATGAAGCTAACATTGAATATATAGTAAAGGAAGTAAATTTGAATAAAGGTATTGCTCATAATCAGGGTAAAATTGATTATAGTGGTGTTGATTTGTTAAAGACAAATATCCCTATGTTAACTGTTGATAACAAAGTGGTTGGACTTTATAATACTCATAATGATGAATCCTATAAGCCTGGTCCTACTAATGTAAACGGTCAAGGTGAAGTTCACACTGTTGCAAAGTCATTAAAAAATGTCCTGGAAAGTAAAGGTATAAAAGTTATTCTTTCAAATAATTTACATCTGCCTCATGATGGAGCTGCTTATGAGAGATCACGCGCAACAGCAATTGATTTGGTAAAAAATGGGGCAGATGCTATTTTCGATATTCATCGGGATGCGGTACCAAATAAAAATTATTATCTTAAGCAAGTAAATGGCAAATTGATAAGTCAGGTAAGACTGGTAGTTGGAAGACAAAATCCGAATGAAGAAGTCAACAACCAATTTGCACTTGCTCTAAAGAAGATTGCGGATAAAAAATATCCAGGATTAATTAAAGGGATATTCTATGGTCATGGAAGTTATAATCAACAGATGTCAACAAGGGCTTTATTATTTGAATTTGGAACACATGTAACTACAGAAGGTGAAGCAGAGGCGAGTGCAGTGATGCTAGCTGATTCTATAAATATGCTTCTATATGGAGGGGAAGGTGATGAACCCCTTGTATCAAAAGAATCTGTAAATAATAGTAGTTTTCGGGTTGTAACATGGATTCTGGGATTAACAATTTTAGGGGTATTAGTCTTTTTATTTATTAATGAAGGTAGTTGGTCAGGGGTTTTAAAAAGATTAAGAAGTTTTATTTCCCGTGAGATTTTAGATAAAAACGAGTAGTGTAAATGAGCCCCCATTAGAAAACTAATGGGGGCTCATTAGTTAGTTCTAGAGAAATCATACTAATCAGCTTAGTTCGAAAAGTAACATAAATTTTATTTTAATAAGATTTTAATCTTATTCAATTATACTTACTATAGTATTAATAATAAAAGTTCAAGGGGTGAGTATAAGATTTAATGTTTTTTTATAAAGTTTTGATAACATTTCAGATAAATAGTTAAGCATAACATAAAATTATATTTTTAAAAAACAGATGCCACAGCTAAAATCTAAAGAGGAGTAAGAAAAACTATGGAAAAGAAAATTAATGATATAAAACAATTAAAGATTCAAATGAATTCTGATATGAAGGAATGGTTAGAGAAACAAGCTAGTGCGAAAGGTATTAGTGATGAAGAATTAATTAATAATATATTTAAAGACTATATGCAGAAGGATAAAGAGAATAATTATGTAATCAACAATGAGACAGACTATCATGGCGAAAACGAAGATTATAAGGGGATTGCTAATGAACTACTTGAAATAATCCGTAAATTTTAGTATAAAGGATATATAAGAATTTTTAAATATATCATAAGGATGGTGCTGATATGCGTATTTTATTAGTTGAAGATGAAGAAGACCTGGCAAATGCAATTAAAAAAAAATTGGAAGGGGGACATTTTGCTGTAGACATGGCCTTTGACGGTGAAACTGCAGTAGATTGTACTATAGCCAATGAATATGATTTAATAATTCTCGATATTATGCTCCCGGAAAAGAGTGGCCTGGATGTACTCAGTGAATTAAGGGAATGGAAAGATAATACCCCGGTTTTGATGTTAACCGCTAGGGATACCCTTGAAGATAAGGTGTAGGGTTTAAATATGGGAGCTGATGATTATCTTACAAAACCATTTGCTTTCGAAGAGTTGCTGGCCAGAATTAAAACTATACTTCGGCGGGGAGTCCTAGAACATAGTAATATATTAAAAAATGGGACCTTACAAATAAACACAGTCAAATATCAAGTGAGCAGGGGTAATGTTACTATCGATTTAACCTCAAAAGAATACTCGTTATTGGAGTATTTAATGCGAAATAGGGGTTATATATTGACAAGGGGTCAGATAGAAGAACATGTCTGGGGATATATGAGTGGCAACAATTCCAATATTGTGGATGTATACATACGGTTTTTGCGAAAAAAGATTGATGAAGGTTTTCCAGAAAAGCTGTTAGAAACTGTAAGGAGCAAAGGTTATAGAATGAAGGTAATGGACAATGGGAAATAACAAGAGTGTTAGTGGTGTTTCGTTGAAGAGCAAATTAACTATCTGGTATATGCTGATACTACTTGTTGTGCTTACCTTTTTTAGTTTCTTATTATTTTCCCGAATGAAGAAAGCCTTATATCAGGAAATATCCAACTTTTTGCACTCAGAAGCGGAAAGTATTAATAATGAATTAGTAGGAAAAGATATTAACAAACAAAGCTCCCATTATACAGATATGTATTTGAGTTTCACTAATAATTATAATAAATTGGGTTTTTATAATAGTTCTGGTGAGTATTTATTAGGTGATACTATAGATGGAATACTTGCAGAAAATATATCATCGAGATCTTTTTATAAAATAATTTCAGGTAATAAGAGTGACTGGGCTATAATATCTCGCCCACAGATCAATAATGATCAAATAACTGGCTATACATTATTGGCCCGTTCGTTAAAACATGAAGAAACTACATTAAATAATCTGTTAATTATAATTATCTTTGCAGTACCACTTACCTTATTAATTGCCAGTGGTGGAGGATATTTTTTAGCAAATAGAGCACTTTCGCCAATTGGTAAGATCACCAATACAGCCAGGGAGATAAGCCACAGTAATCTATCAGAAAGAATAGAAATGAAATCAAATAATCATAATGATGAGATTGCCCGGTTAATAGATACACTCAATCAATTGCTAGATAGATTGGATAATGCCTTTAATCGGCAAAAACAATTTACGGCAGAGGCCTCACATGAACTTCGTACTCCAATTGCTGTAATTAGGGCACAGGTTGAAGAAGTTTTAGATAATGAAACTGTAAGTAAAGAAGAATATCATCAGGCTTTGTATGCGGTAAAAAAACAGATTGTGCATATGGGTAATCTTATTGGGCAGATGTTACTGTTGTCTCGAGTAGATGAGAATCAAAATCACCTTGAAAAAGAATCCTTTGATTTTAACTTTTTAGTGGAAAGTCTTATGGAAGAAATGGAAAATCTAGCTCAAATAAAAAATATCTCGTTGATAACTAAAATAGAGGCTAGACCTATATATATCAAAGCTGACCAGAGCCTTATTACCCAATTACTATTAGATTTAATTGATAATGCCATTAAGTATAGTAATGTGGGGGGTAAAGTAGTTTTAAAAGTTGACGACCTGGGTGATAAATTAAAGATCTACATAAAGGATCAAGGACCTGGAATTGCAGAAGAACACTTGAACAATATATTTGAACGCTTTTATCGGGCAGATAAATCTAGATCACGTAAAAATGGTGGTAGTGGACTGGGTTTAGCTATCTCCCGTTGGATTGCTGAGGCACATCAAGGTCGTATCTCAGTAACGAGTATAGAGGGTCAGGGTTCTACTTTCACCGTTGATCTACCAAAAGGTAATTAAATAATATTTATAATTAGTAAATT
>JBDNGI010000492.1:0-4850 GCA_041689345.1 Halanaerobiales bacterium | reverse complement strand
TTGAGCTTGATAATCTACAACAAATATCTGATTATTGGGCAGTAGTAAGGCCTGTATATGAGCAATTTGAGTCAGATTTGAAATCAGGTACAGCTGAAATATATAAATATGAAATTCCAGGTGGTCAATATTCAAATTTAAGACCACAGGTAGAGAGCCTTGGCCTTGGTCATAGGTTTAAAGAGATTAAGATTATGTACAAAAGAGTTAATGAAATGTTAGGAGATATTATTAAGGTGACTCCATCATCGAAGGTAGTAGGAGATATGGCTATATTTATGGTACAAAATAGCTTAACACCTGAGAATATCTATGATGAAGCAAAGGATAAGAATTTTCCTGATTCTGTAGTTTCATATTTTCAAGGTATGATAGGTCAGCCCCTGGGCGGCTTTCCCGAGAGATTGCAAAAACTAGTATTAAAGGGAGAGGAAGCAATTACTGTTAGACCTGGTGAACTTTTTGAAGATGAGGATTTTGATAAGATTGAAGAGTTTCTAAAAGAAGATTTCCAAATCGAAGCTGATAAAAAAGATATTTTGAGTTATGCTTTATATCCCAAGGTATTTGTGGATTATTTAAATTACCGTAAAAATTATGGTGATTTAAGTAAAATGGGAAGTGATATTTACTTTCATGGTTTATATGAAGGGGAGATATGTGAAATAGAAGTAGATGAAGGGAAAATACATGTTTTCAAGCTATTGGAAATAGGTAAGATCGATGCTCAGGGAGATAGAAAAGTTGTATTTGAGTTAAACGGGTTTAGAAGGGCTATCATGATCCATGATAAGGGTAGTACTATCAAAGATAATGGAAAGATAAATCTGATGGCAGACCCAGATAATAATCTAGAGATTGGTTCCAATATCCCTGGTAATGTTGTAAAAATCTTGGTAGAAGAAGGAGATGAGATTGAGGAGGGTCAGAGTCTAATAATAGTTGAAGCTATGAAGATGGAGACAAATATAACATCACCTGTATCAGGAATTGTAGAATCCATAAATGCCATTGAAGGCCGACAGGTTAAACCTGGGGAATTATTACTTAAATTAAATTAAAAAATTAAGCTAAATAATAATAAATAAAGCACAAAAACAGACATACAATAATATTATGATATTATCCTAAAAATTAAGGGTGGTATCATGAAGAGAAAATTACTGAAATGTATTGTTATATTCCTATTTTTATTAATCTACTTAACATTTATATCCGAAAATTGTTTAGCTTATTTTGATTTACAGGGGATGTATAAAGCACTAGAACAATATAAAAAAATTGTTTTAGATGGAGGATGGCCTATTATCCCAGAGGGCCCAAGTCTAAAAATAAATGATTATGATGACAGAGTAGTATAATTCGGGAACGACTTCAATTAACAGGAGAATTAAAAAGTAGTCTCGAAGTACAAGATCTTAAGCTCTTCGATGTATCTGTTGAAACTGCAGTAAAGAAATTTCAGAAAAATCATGGTTTAAATTTTGATGGAATTGTAGACGAAAATACTTTAAAAGAATTAAATATAAGAAGTATAAAGCGAATAGAACAAATAACTAAAAATTTATTAGAGATGGAAAAATATCCTGAGGACTTGGGGCAGGCATATATTATCGTAAATATACCTGATTTCCAAATGAAATATATAAATAATAAGGTAACAGTAATTCAAAAGAAAGTAATAGTAGGTAAACAGTGGAGTAGGACACCAGTTTTTAATGACAAAATTACATATCTAGTCTTTAATCCCAGTTGGATCATCCCATTCAACACTGCAGTCAGAACTTATTTGCCTGCAATACAAAAGAACCCAACTTATTTTACAAGTAGAGATATTCGGGTATTTAAAGTATCTGCTGGAAGTAAAGAAGAAGTAAAGACTGTATCTATAGACTGGTCACAAGTGAATAGAAAAAACTTTATATACCTTCTGGAGCAGGAGGCTGGACCTCAAAATCCAATGGGAGTAGTAAAATTTAAATTCCCTAATAAATATAATGTTTATCTACATGGAACACCTGACAAGGAATTATTCAATGAAAGAATAAGGATGTTCAGTTTAGGTTGTGTTCGCTTAGAAAAACCGATAGAATTAGCAAAGACTATATTGAAAAATAATCCTGTATTTACAAAGATAGATGAAATTATAGAGACAGGAATAACAAAAACTGTAATCCTAGAAGGAGCCCTACCAATTTATATTGTATATTGGACTGTCTGGGTTGATGATAATGGAGAACTGAATTTTCGTAAAGATATATATTAAAGAATGAATTGTTATTATTTACTAAAGTAAATAGTCAGAATATAACTCTAAATGTCGACAATTAGTTGACATAATTTCTTATGTTAGTTATAATATATTCAAAAGTGTATAAATTTTTAATAATTTATCAATAGAGAGTGCCTCATCTTATTTGATGGGGTAGAGGTGCAGAAACAATTATTAATTATAGGGTCAGTGAACCTTTTTTGCCTATAGTGAAAGGTGTTTTTGCCGAAGTTCTGTTTTGGGGTTCAAAAAGCAGAACTGGTTCTGTATATAATATCTGCAGAACTGTCATTATGAAAAGGAATGTCTTGTCATAATGGAGCACTATCCTCAAAAAATTAATAGGAGGTGGTTTCTACTGGTGTTAAGCTTAAATTCAGCAGGAAATGCTGGGTTTATTTTTGTTTAAAAATCTATAGTAATAAAGATTAATTGTATTGTTGTTTTAGGTGTCAATATTTATTTAATAATCAAAGAGGAGGGAATTTTAATGGATAATTACGGAATATTATCTTTGATTCCGCCTATCTTAGCTATTATATTGGCTTGGCGGACCAAAGAAGTTATCTTATCATTATTTATAGGGGTATTTGCTGGTGCGGTAATTATCGCAGGTTACAATCCAATTACTGGATTTATACATACTGTGGACAAGTATATGTTAGGTTCATTAGCGGGCAGGTATTATCCTTTTCCTATTAGCAATGGGAGCCATGATAGGGATTATAAATCAGGCTGGTGGGATTTTGGCAATAGGTGAGTATGTGGCAAATAAAGCCCGTTCAATTAAAAATACTCAGTTTGCTGCCTGGCTCATGGGTGTACTTATTTTCTTTGATGATTATGCCAATACATTGATAGTTGGTAATACTATGCGCCCGATTACTGATAGAATGAAAATTTCAAGAGAGAAGCTTTCATTTATTGTAGACCTTACAGCAGCTTCTGTTTCAAGTATTGTTCCTATTTCAACTTGGATTGCTTTTGAGGTAGGTGTAATCAAGGATAGCTTTGATGCCATCGGTATTGAGCAAAGTGCTTATACTACTTTAGTAAAAACTATACCTTATAGATTTTATAGTATATTTGCTTTAGTATTTGCGTTAATTTTAATATTTACTGTCCGGGATTTTGGCCCAATGTATAAGGCTGAGAGAAGGGCAAGATTAAAAGGCGAAGTAATTCGAAAAGGTTCTACGCCAATGGTATCAAAGGAGTTAGAGGAAATTGGAAAACCAGCAGGTAGGAGTTTTAGCATAATAGATTCTTTCTTACCAATACTTACTGTAATTGTAGTTACAATCTTTGGACTTTGGTATAATGGTGGTGGTACGGCTGGGAAAACAATTCAACAGGCATTCGGTGATGCTGATGCCAGTGTAGTACTACTTTGGGCTTCTTTTGGTGGTATTCTTGTAGTATCCCTTTGTTCTCAATCCATTACCAAATCTCTATTTTACCCGTGACCCTTTTGCAACAATTGGTGTAGGAGTAGCATTAAATCATATGAAGACGAATACTCGCAATAGAGAAACTATTTTTGCTGAATATATCTTTAAACATCACCCGCTTTATGGGAAAGGTGACTTTCCAGTTTTTTATAGTAGATATGAAGAAACAGCCCTGGAAGGTGGAGATATTTTAGTTCTTTCAAATAAGATATTAGCGATAGGTATTTCTCAACGAACTGATGCCCTTTCAATTGAAAAAGTTGCTAGAAGCATTCTCGCTGATGAAAGAGAACCATTTGAGGTTTTGTTGGCATTTAAAATACCTAAAAGACGTGCATTTATGCATTTGGATACCGTTTTTACTATGATTGACTATGATAAATTCACTATTCATGCCGAAATTGAAGGACCATTAGAGGTCTTTTCTTTAACACTTGATCAGAATAAGAGTTTAAAGGTTAAAGAAGAAAAGGCAGTATTAGAGGATATATTAAAAGAATATTTGGAACTAGATAAAGTGACTTTTATTCGTTGGCTGGTGGTTATTTTATAGATGCACGTAGAGAACAGTGGAATGATGGTTCAAATACCTTAGCAATTGCTCCTGGAGAAGTGGTAGTTTATTCAAGGAATTATGTGACAAATAGTCTATTAGAAGAAAATGGAGTAAAAATACATAGGATTCCTAGTTCAGAAATTTCAAGGGGTCGTGGCGGCCCAAGATGTATGAGTATGCCTTTTGTGAGGGAAGAAATATAGAACAAGGAACGTGTTCAGAATTAAGGTTAGTTAATATTGAAGAATATTTTTAAGGGGGGGATCATATTATACGTTTGATGATTGCTGAAGAACAGCAAATAATGAATCGCACCCTTTATAGATTTGACAATAAATTGTTAATAATTTATAATTAATATAACAATAAGTAAATATGATACTTCCTACAAAAAATTTTATTACTTAAAGTGAGAAGAGATAAGTTTAATATTATCTATAAGGGGGGAAGAATTAAATGTCAAAATTAGATCTAAATAAAGTTGGAATTAAAGAGTTATTATCTATTGATGGTATTGGCTCAGATAAGGCTGAAAAAATTTTGGAATATAGGCAGAATAATGGTGGATATA
>JBDNGI010000491.1:0-6233 GCA_041689345.1 Halanaerobiales bacterium | reverse complement strand
TTTCCTTATTATCAAATTTACCGTTAAATGATTATGCTGAAGGCAATTTGATTTTATGTTGCTTCTTAATTGAAGGAGTAACTGGGGTTTAGACTTTTTCATGAATGAAGTAATAGCAAAATGATTGGACGTTTACCACCAACTAAAATGGAGAAGAACCATATAAATTTGAAAGTGTTATAACTTGATTCTAATTAAAAAATCATGTAATCTTTCAAATAAAAGCCCTACTATAAACCAGGCTGGTGCATAATCTAATCTAATGAATCCATTTATGGAATAGGGTGTTTTGCTATAGTCCCAGGGACATATATTAATTGTGCTTTTCAGAAACCAGCCTGAAAAATATTCTATTAGCCAAATAAATAAAACATAAACACCTCCCCTTAAAAAAAATGGTAACCCTCTTATTTGATTATGGACTGGCTCAAGAGATATTGCTAATCCATATATGGGAAACATCCAGAGGTAAGTCCACCCCCTTAATTTTGTGTCACCTCTAAGTAGAGACCCCATACCTGTCCAAAAAATTTCTGTACACCATCCAGTAAAACCATAAATCATAAAACGTATCAGCATATTATATTATTTCCCATATTTATAAATAAAATAAGTTTTATTTTTAAATTACTTTACTCCCTTGTAAAATAGAGTTCAATTACGATATAATGTTTAAGGTTGTGTATCTCCACTTAAAGAAGTGGGGGTCTTAGTAACGTCAGTTGGATACAAATACAAAATGCAGCAGAAGGGATTTTATATATATGAACTATTTAACCAAACACCTAAATGAGAAACAAAGAGTAGCAGCAGAATCACTATCAGGTCCGGTTTTGGTATTGGCGGGAGCAGGAAGCGGTAAAACTAGGGCTTTAACTTACCGTACTGCAAACTTAATTAAAAATGGGGTAAAGGCCGAAAATATTTTAACTGTTACATTTACTAATAAAGCCGCTCGTGATATGCAAAGCAAAATAACTACATTATTAGGAAAAGAAAAAATTAAGGATATGTGGTTAGGGACCTTTCATAGTGTCTGCCTAAGAATATTACGGGACAATTTAAAAAAGATTAATAGAGTAGAGGGTTGCTTGATATATGATAGCGTAGATTCTGTTGATATATTGGAAGATATAATATTTGAATATAATCTGGATAGATTAGAATATGACCCTAAAATAGTCTTTAATGTTATTCAAAAGGCTAAAATGAACTTGGTGAGGCCAAAAGATTTGGTAAAAAAATTTGCAAAAGAGGATAAGAGGTCTATACAGTACTACCAACATGTTACAGCTATATATAGAGAATATGAGAGGGTTGTTGCTAATAATAATTGTTTTGATTTTAATGATTTGATTAAGATGACAATAGAACTATTTGAAGAATATCCTGGAATTTTAAAAGAATATCAGGGAAAGTTCAAGTATGTTCAGGTTGATGAATATCAAGATGTTAATCATGCCCAATATAAAATATCAAGTCTCCTGGCAAAACCGGAAAATAATATATTTGTAGTTGGTGATGATTGGCAGGGTATTTATTCCTTTAGGGGTGCTGATATAACGAATATATTGGAATATGAAAGGGATTTTCCGGATGCTAAGATAATAAAACTTGAACGCAATTATCGAAGCACTAATAATATTATTAATGCTTCAAATCAATTGATAAAAAATAATTCCCAGAACATGGAGAAAGAGGCCTGGACTAAAGAAGGTGATGGTGCACCTATATTCCTTGCTGAGTCATCTAGTTCAAGTGTTGAAGCCCGTTATCTTGCCAAGAGGATAAATCATCTGGTAGAATATTATAATTATAAATATAGTGATATTGCTATTTTATGTAGGAGCCATTACCAGTCTACATATATTCAGCGAGAATTACCTAGGGCTCGTATTCCCTATCAAATAATCGGTGGAGTCAGTTTTTATGATAGACAGGAGATCAGGTATCTTATTAATTATATGAAGCTCTTAATTAATCCTAATGATGGGCTGGCACTGAAGAGAATTTTTAAAAAGGAAGCAGAAGGGGTTGGGGAAATACTTCTAAGTGAAATGAATAAATATGCTATAGACAATGATATGGAAATAACTGAAGTATTTGAAAATCCAACAGTAGTTAGCGGTATAGGGAAAAAGAAAGGGGAAAGTGTAAGGGAATTCAAATGGACAGTTATCAATAGGTTGAATAGATTAAGGCATAAAAAAATACCAATATATCAGAAAGTCTTGGAACTATATGATGCTGTGGAATTCAGGGAGAAAATTATTGATACTATAAGTAACCCAGCAGAGAGAGAAAAATATATAGATTTATTCCTAGAAGACATAAAAAATTATCAAAAATATAATCCTGATCGTTCTTTATATGATTATATGTTAATTAATAAATTAATAGGAGATCAAGATCAACTCGACGATAATAAGAATGATTCAGTTAAGGTAATGACTGCACATGCATCCAAGGGCTTGGAATTTCCTGTTGTATTTATTATTGCTGTAGAGGAAGATGTCTTTCCACATCAAAAAAGTCTTGAAGAGATGTTGACAGGCAAAAATCCATATGCAATTGAAGAAGAACGCAGATTATTATATGTGGCTATGACAAGAGCACAGAAGATATTATTTATAAGTTTTTCAAAAACAAGTTCCAGAAATAATGGACAAATGAAGCAGACAATGCCTTCTAGATTTCTATATGAATTACCACAGTGTAAGTTAGACATGACAAGTGTCAAAGAATTAAGCTGGCAAAATGAGCAATTGCGAATTGATAAAAACCCTTCTATATTGGCTCAAGCTAACAAGGGATAATTAAGAGAAAAAAACTTGATAATATTACTAGAAAATTATATAATTTTCTACAGACGTATAGAATATATTTTGTAATATTTTTAGGGTTGAAAAGCTGCAGCATTAATTTTCTTAATTTAATAATCAATATTTTAAGATTTAGTATTGAGCTAAAAGGATGGGATATTATGCAGATAGGTATGCCGAAGTCTCTTTTATACTATTATTATTATCCGTTTTGGAATAATTTTTTTAAAGCACTTGATGCAGAACTTGTTTTATCAGATTCCACTTCTACAGAATTGTTAAATAGGGGTGTTAAGGAATCAATATCAGAACTTTGTGTTCCTATAAAAGTATATATTGGTCAAGTTCTTGATTTACTTGAAAAGGGTGTTGATAAGATATATATTCCCCGATTTGTAAGTATCAGAGAGGGTGTAACATTTTGTCCTAAGTTTCTTGGTTTACCTGATATGATTAGGCATTCATTAACTGGTTTTGATGGTAAAATACTTACACATCATATTAGGTCAAAGACAGATGATATATCTAATTATGAAAACTATACTTCATTTAAAGAGATATTCAATATTTCAGAGTTTGAATTAAAAGAAGCCTTAAATACTGCCCAAAATGAGTGGATTAAATTCAGGGTATTACAAAAAGAATGTTATAAGACTGAACATTTACTTGCAGGAAAAAAAGTAAAGAGAAGTGAAGGTAGTCTTAATATCGGTTTGCTGGGATATGTATATAATATGTATGATAAGTATATAAGTATGGATTTAATAAACCGTTTGGAAGAAATGGGTGTTAGTGTTACTACATTTGAAATGGTAGATGAAGAGGTAATCGAGGATTATGTGAAAGGGCTAGAAAAGCCCATGTTCTGGGAATTCACCAATAAATTATTAGCTGTAGGGTATCATTATATGAATTCAGCAGATATAGACGGTATTATCCATTTAACAGCTTTTGGCTGCGGACCAGATTCAATATTAGGACCGTTTTTAGAGATTGATGCAGATCAAGCCCATAAACCATTTATGACTTTAAGGATAGATGAACAGACAGGTGAAAGTCACTTACTGACAAGGATTGAAGCCTTTATAGATCTTCTTAAATTGAGCAAAAGGCGTGAGATAATATGAGAATATCCTTTCCTTATATGGGAACTACTGTAATATATGCGAAACTATTTGAGCTGTTAGGTCATCAGGTTATTATGCCAAATAAACCAACAAAAAAGACTATAGATCTTGGGGTAAAATATAGTCCCGAATTTGCCTGTTATCCATTTAAGGTTATAATGGGCACATATTTTGAGACTATAGAAAAGGGTGTAGATACAATTGTAAGTAGTGGTGGGCACGGCCCATGCCGTGCTGGGTATTATGGCGAATTACATAAAAAAATATTATCTAATATGGGACATGATGTTGACTTTGTTATTTTTGATGAGCCGAAAAGAGATTTTAGAAGGTTTATAAATCAGGTTAAGAAATTAAAAGGAGAAAATTCCTGGTTTCATGTTATTAAAATTTTACGTATTGTTTATAAAATGGCATAATCTATTGATAAGGTAGAAAAAATGGTTAATAGAAAACGGGCTTATATTAGTAATAAAACAGTAGTTAATAAAGCCTGGAAAGAGGCCCTGGAAGATTATTCAAAGATAAAAGGAAGTAAAGATATAAAAAAAGTTGAAAAAAAGGCTGTAGAAAAAATAAATCAATATGATTATAAACTTCCCTGTGCAGAAGAACGAATCAAGATAGGTATAGTTGGAGAAATATATGTTGTTATGGAGCCATCTGTAAATAACAATGTAGAAGAGATTCTTAATATGTATGGAGCAGAAGTAGAACGATCACAGTATTTGTCACAATATATTGATGAAACATTAATTCCTTTCGCTGGTAAAGAAGCTGAGAAAATATTTAAAAAAGCTGAAGAATATATTGAAATAGTTATTGGAGGCCATGCCAAACAATCAATTGGGCATATAATTGATTATAAAGAAAGAGGCTTTGATGGGGTAATTCATCTAAAACCCTTTGGGTGTCTCCCTGAAATAATTAGTCAGAGTATGCTTGATAAAATATCTGACGATATTAATATTCCTATATTTTCCTTATCTATTGATGAACAGACAGCACAGGCGAATATGATGACTAGATTAGAGGCTTTTATAGATTTAATAAAATATAGGAAGTCAGCAAATGTAGAAAGGAAGATAGTTAATGAATGAGGTATTTGTTGGTGTTGATATCGGTTCTGTTAGTATAAATATTATTGCTATTGATCAAAAAAATAGGATTATTTTCAAATTATATCAGAGGAATACAGGGCAACCTGTAGAGGTTGTAAAAGAGGGATTTATTAAGTTAAAGTCACAGATGACTGATAAACAGAATATATCAGGTGTTGGTGTTACTGGTAGTGGGCGTCAGTTGATCGGATATATCTTAGGTGCAGATATTGTCAAGAATGAGATTACTGCACATGCAACAGCGACTACTTTTTACTACCCAGAAGTAGGTACTATTTTTGAAATAGGTGGTCAGGATTCAAAACTAATTATAGTGAATAATTGTATACCTGTTGATTTTACTATGAATACTGTTTGTGCAGCAGGAACTGGCTCTTTCTTAGATCATCAAGCAGAGAGATTGGGTATAAAAATTGAGGAGTTTGGTAAATTGGCTCTACAGGCAAAACGTGATGTAAGGATTGCTGGTAGATGTACTGTCTTTGCTGAGTCAGATATGATATCTAAGCAGCAGTACGGTTTTACAAAACCAGAAATTATTAAGGGATTATCTCGTGCTTTAGTAAGGAACTACGTGAATAATCTGGTAAGGGGGAGAAAACTAAAACCACAGTTTATTTTTCAGGGCGGTGTAGCAGCTAATATTGGTATTAAAGCAGCTTTTGAAGAAGAAATTAATTGTGAAGTTGTTATTCCAGAACATTATGATGTTATGGGTGCCATCGGTATCTCTATGTTGGCGAAAGATGAAGTTGAAAGGACTGGTGCTGTAAGTAAATTTAGGGGATTTAATTTAACAAAGGATAATTTTTTTATCACTAGTTTTAATTGTGATGGTTGTGCTAACGAATGTGAAGTAATTAAAGTTCAGGCTAATTCCGAAACAATAGCCATGACAGGTGATAGATGCGGCAAATGGTCTGAAAGCATTATAAATAAGAGTTTTAGGCAGGAAACACTAGCCTAGTTTCTAAAGGTCTTGTTGATATAAAACCCTATCTGAACCTTATATATTAATATGAGTAATTTAATAGGATTACTTGACAAAATAAAATCACTGTGGTATAATTGAAAAAATTAAAAACTACATATTTTTACCCTTATCAAGAGAGGCGGAGGGACTGGCCCTATGAAACCCGGCAACCAGCTCGCGATATTTAGAG
>JBDNGI010000490.1:0-4786 GCA_041689345.1 Halanaerobiales bacterium | reverse complement strand
CTGTTATCTGCCAAGATTTTATAGATATGATTCTTGATGGTAAAAAACCGGTGGCTGATCCTTGGTCAGGAAGGATGAGTGTAGCGCTAGGATGTGCTGCTGCTAAATCAATTAGATCTGGTGGTATTCCAATTGATATAACTTAACTTAAATTAAATACAACTTTAATTCAGTACTATCCATATTATACGAGGAGGAGATTCAAATGGAAAAAGTTAGATGGGGAATACTTGGACCGGGTACTATAGCACGTAAATTTGCCCGTGGTTTAGAGGTGATTCCTGAGGCAGAACTTATTGCAGTAGGATCACGTTCTTATGAAAGGGCAGAGGTCTTTGCAGATGAATTTAATGTTAAAAAAAGATTTGGTAGTTATGAAGAGCTTGTTAAGGATTCTGATGTAGATGTTATTTATGTGGCAACCCCACATCCTTTTCATAAAGAACATAGTATTTTATGTATGGAAGCGGGGAAAGCGGTCTTATGTGAAAAACCATTTGCCATTAATGCCAGAGAGGTAGAGGAGATGATTAATTGTGCCCTTGAAAATAAGGTCTTTCTGATGGAAGCAATGTGGACTCGCTTTTTACCTGTTATAAATAAAGTAAGAGAATGGCTAGCTGATGGTAAGATTGGTGAGGTTCAAATGTTAAATGCTGATTTTGGTTTTAGGGCTGATTTAAATCCAGAAGCAAGGCTTTTTAATCCTGAACTTGGTGGTGGGGCTTTAATGGATGTAGGGATCTATACGCTATCATTTGCCTCGATGATATTTGGTAAAAATCCCACTAAAGTTGAGGCTATATCACAGTTTGGGGAGACAAATGTAGATGAACAGTCAGCAATATTGCTTGGATATGATCAGGGAGAGCTGGCTCAGCTTTTCTGTGCTGTCAGGACTAATACTCCACAGGAGGCCCGGAGTATAGGGACAAAGGGCTCAACTCATATCCCTAGTTTTTGGAATGCTAGTAGTGCCACTCTGATCACCTCTGATCTTAAACGAGAATATGTAGAGGTTCCATTACGTGCTTCAGGATATAACTATGAGGCCCAAGAAGTTATGAAGTGTCTTCAGGAAGGGAAACTTGAAAGTGATGTTATGCCATGGAATGAATCTCTTAATCTTATGAAGACAATGGATAAAATCAGGAATCAGGTTCAGTTAAAATATCCTATGGAATAAAAATCTTAATGTATTTTAACTTTCCTCATTCAAGGATTATAGTCATAGGTAAAATTCCTTTCAGTTATTAACTCGTTCTGTTTAAATGTAATTACTACACTATGAATGTCTTAAAATTATACAACAGGATATTAATATTCTTTATATATATTATAGCAAATGACTGATAAAATTAATAATATAGAGAATGTTACTTGTCGGTGGCTTTTCCATGAACTTAATCTATGATTTTTATTGTAGGATAAGTATTACTAAAAACTGAAAGGAGAAAATATTATGACAGAAATAATGCCTGCTTATTTAACAGATTATCAGAAAATTTACCGAGAGGATCCCCGTAAGACCAATTTGGAATGGTTTAAGAATGCTCAATACGGCTTATTTATCCATTATGGACTATATTCACTATTGGGGAGGCACGAATGGGTACAGTTCAGAGAAGAAATACCGGTAGCTGAGTATTCTAAATTAAAAAATCAGTTTACAGCTGAAAGATTTGATGCTGATAAAATTGCCAGATTTGCCGTTGATTGTGGTATGAAATATATTAATATAACTACTAGACACCATGATAGTTTTTGTCTCTGGGATACAGCTGAAACTGATTTTAACTCTGTTAATAGTCCGGCAGGACGTGATCTGGTTAAGGAATTAGCTGATGCTTGTGATAAATACGGTCTTGGTTTATTTTTATACTATTCCCATGGCCGGGATTGGAAACATTCCCATGCACCTAATAATGATCTTTGGGGTAATACTGCCCGTCCACACTATGATCAAACTGAACCATCATATAAATATGGGGATGATCATGATTTAAATAAATATCTGGAGTTTATGAAAAAGCAGGTTGCAGAACTCCTGACACAATATCCAACAGTAGCTGGTATCTGGCTTGATGGGATTGCAACACCAATGAGTGGTGAATACACAAAGTTCAAATGTCAGGAACTCTACGATTATATTCACAGCTTGCAAGCACACGTCATTTTATCATACAAACAGGGTCTGCTGGGTACAGAAGACTTCTTTGCTCCGGAACATCAGATTCCTGGACAGGATGATGATAAAAAACAGCAGGGAAAAATATCTGAAGTTAAAAAAATTATAGAGATATGTACAACAATGATTGATGAACCACGTTCCTGGGGTTATTATAAAAATGCTCGTCATAAAACTGTGGATGAAGTGATTGCCAAACTTAAAGAAGCTAATACCGCTGGAGCAAATCTATTATTGAATACAGGGCCGCTTCCTGATGGCTCCATAGATCCAGAAGATGAGAGGGTTTTACGTGAAGTAGCTAAAATAATTTAGTAAGACAGGTTTATCCTTGATAATAAAAAGTAGACATACATTCTAAAAATCATGGTATTTTCTCTGTTTGATTGTAAAAAGTTTTGGCATGGATTGTTGATATAACAGTGTTTAGCTGGAAAAGAAAGTAAAAATATTTTACAGTACTTTGGAAAAAAAGGAGGATTTAATATGTCGTATAAAGATGGATGGGCTGCTTTGAATCTTGAAATGCCGAGTAGGGTTCCCCGAACAGAATACTCCGCTGGTAACCACTGGTCACTGGTGAAGGTAGTTAGTGGTATTAATGTTGATAAAGATAGCCCGGAGGAAAAGAAAAATAAAGCCCGGAGTGCTTTCCGTCAGGCCTGGAACTATGATCTAGTCTGGAGTACAGCAATCAGTGGTGATATTTTTGCTGGAGCTCGCTCAAATATGGGTCATGCCGTTTATGCTGATGGTGGTGTTGATTATAATGATGATATTTCAACTTTATTTACTGACCCGGAAGAGGCTTTAAACTTTGACCCCTTTGATTTTTATCAGCTTCCATTACAAAGTGATTTAATAAAACAATTTGAAAAGGCCTATCAGCAAAATTGCCAACAAAACCCTGATAGTGTTAATATGACCGGTATCTATGTTACATTAATCTCAGGATTGATTGATATTTTCGGGTGGGATATGCTGCTGCTGGCTGCGGGAATAGATTCAGCTCGTTTTGGGAATGTTGCCAATCGTTATGCTGAATTTATACAGCACTATTTTGATGCCCTGGCAGAGGCTGATATACCAGTAGTAATGGTTCATGATGATATTGTCTGGACAGCTGGTCCCTTTATAAGTCCTGACTGGTACCGGGAATATATATTCCCTAATTATAAGAAATATTTTGCTCCTTTAAGAGAGAGTGGTAAAAAGATTCTATTTACCTCTGATGGAAACTATACAGAATTTATAGATGATATAGCAGGTTGTGGTGTCCATGGTTTTGTATTAGAACCTATTACTGATATGAAATATATAGCAGACAATTATGGTCAAACTCATGTTTTTATCGGTAATGCTGATACCCGTATTCTGTTGAGTGGAACAAAACAGGAGATCAGGGCTGAAGTCGAAAGGTGTATGGCTATTGGAAAAGATTGTCCAGGATTTTTTATGGCAGTGGGTAATCATATTCCGGCTAATACTCCTATAGAAAATGCTATCTATTATAATCAGGTATATGAAGAGTTGAGCAAGAGATAAAATTAGGGAAAATATTAATAAAAATATATTTTATAAACAGGCTAGGGATTTACTCTGGTCTGTTTTTTGATTTTTTATTAGTAAAACAATCTAAATATTTCAAACCGAGATGAAGGAAAAAGCAGAGGGATATAGAAATATAGTATGATTATAATGTTTAATATCGTATTTAAATATCATAAAAAAAGCTATTATTGCTAATTGAAAATAATTTAAGGTGGTTAGAAAATGGAGAGAGAAATGATAAAAGTAATCAAAGAAAATATTGCTAGAGTAATTGTGGGGAAGGGAATGGTTGTTGATTTATTACTGACAGCTCTTTTGGCAGAGGGACATGTTTTGATTGATGATGTCCCAGGTACAGGGAAGACAAAATTAGCCAATACCCTGGCTCGGTCTATGGGAACCTCTTTTAAAAGGATACAGTTTACCCCTGACCTTCAACCTTCTGATATAACTGGAATTTATTATTATAATCAGAAAGATGGGGATTTTATCTTTCGACCTGGACCAATTTTAACTAATATTGTACTGGCTGATGAGATTAACAGGGCTGTTCCTCGGACTCAGGCTAGTTTATTGGAGGCTATGGAAGAAAGACAGGTGACAGTTGAGGGATATATTTATCCAATCGAGGCTCCTTTTATGGTGATTGCTACTCAGAATCCGATAGAACAGTAGGGAACCTTCCCTTTACCAGAAGCACAGTTGGATCGTTTTTTGCTTAAACTAGAGATGGGTTATCCAGTTGGTGATGAAGAGCTGGAAATACTAAAGAGATTTAAAAATAGGGATCCCCTTACAGAGGTTGAGCCTGTAGTTCAGGCAGCTGATATAGTTAAGTTGAGAGAAGAGGTAAAGGAGGTCGAAATTACAGAAGATCTACTTAAATATATTACTAAACTTGCTGTAGCTTCCAGAGAGAATGAAAAATTAAGATTGGGTATAAGTCCCCGGGGCTCCCTGGCTATTATGAAGGCTAGTTTGGCTTATGCCTATATTCAGGGGCGCAATTATGTTCTTCCAGATGATATAAAATATCTTTTTCCTTAT
>JBDNGI010000489.1:0-3707 GCA_041689345.1 Halanaerobiales bacterium | reverse complement strand
GGTTTAATGGATAATTTAGAAAAGATTGATATGATTAAGGAAAGATTAGGTGTTAGTTATGAGTCAGCAAATCTAGCTTTACAAGAGTGTGATGGAGACCTTGTTGTCGCATTAATTAAACTAGAAAAGGATGGTGCAGAGCGCACTACCTTTAAGTCAGATGTGTTACATGTAAAAGGACAAGAATTAATAAACAAGATTAAAGAAATTGTAAAAGATGGAAATGTTAATAAGATTATTGTAAAGAATGATCAAAAAACACTGGTAGAAATACCAGTGACTGCTGGAGTAGCAAGCCTGGTATTATTTCCCTATCTAACATTGTTAGCTGGTGCTACAGCTATGTACAAAGATTATACTTTAGAAATTGACAAGAAAAAAAATAGTGAAACTGAAACAGAGGAATAATGTAAATAGTGAAAAATTATAATTTCTAAAATGAAATTATAATTTTTCTCTTTGTTTAAGTTAAGAGATTAGATTTCTATCATTGTTTTTAGTATATTTGTTTTTATTAAGGTTTCCTGGAGTTAGGGGGGCTAAAATGTTAACTAGGATTGATATAGAAGAGCAAGAGGAAAATTTTTTATCACAGTTTGCTTGTTTAAGTAAAGATAGTAAAGGACGTAGTAAAAAAGAAGAGTGTGATTTCCGAACTATCTTTCAGCATGACAGAGATAGAGTAATTCATTCTAAGGCTTTTCGACGTTTAGAGCATAAAACACAGGTCTTTATAGTGCCTGAAGGAGATCATTATCGTACTCGCTTAACACATACATTAGAAGTATCTCAAATTGCTAGAACTGTTTCGCGTTCTTTAGGTTTAAATGAAGATTTAACCGAAGCTATTGCATTAGGTCATGATCTTGGTCATACTCCTTTTGGTCATGCTGGTGAGACTGCCTTGAATGAGGTTAGTAAGCTCTCATTTTCACATAATGTACATAGTTTAAGGGTTGTAGATATAATTGAAAATTTGAATCTTAGTTATGAAGTGCGAGATGGAATAGTAAACCATACGGGTAGCAAAGAGCCCATTACATTAGAAGGGCAGATTGTCAAAGTGGCTGATCGTATAGCTTATATAAATCATGATATAGATGATGCTATTCGTGCAGGAATAATTGATATCACTGATATACCGAATTCAATTACTAAGATTTTAGGTATAAGTAATTCCCAACGGATAGATGTGATGACAAGGGATATGATAGTGTCTAGTTGGAATCAAAAGAAGATTCAACGGAGCAAAAAAATAGAAGAGGCTACCTTTAAATTAAGGCAGTTCTTATTTGATCATGTTTATATCGGCTCAATTGCAAAAAAAGAAGAGGATAAAGCTATCTTATTAGTTAAAAAATTGTACCGTTATTATCTGGAACATATATCAGATATTAATTTTTCTACAGATGAAAAACATATAAATGATGAACAAAAAGTTATAGATTATATTGCTGGAATGACAGATCGTTATGCGATTAATAGATGGAAAGAAATAAATTTGCCCTCACCATGGACGGAAAAAATAAACAACTAAGCTATCTTGTTTATATTAATAAGGAGACTATTAGTAAATAATATTGGGTCTAATTAAGTAAGTAAAGAATGAGGTCTTGTACAGTAATATTGAAAAATAAATTAAGGTTGATTGCAGGATTTTTAATGTTTATCATGAATAAACTCTATAGATAGAATAAAATTATCAAAGATATTACTTATAGTTTTTTTAGAAAGCATTTGATTATAAAAACGTAAAAAATTGCAGGAATTTTTAAAGATATGCAGAATTCCTATTACAGGGTGAAAAAAATGTCGGGAATAAATGAAGATTTTGTAGAAAAACTGAAATACAATGTTAATATTGTCGATATTATAGCTGACTATGTTCCTTTAAAAAAGGCAGGTAATAATTATAAAGGGCTATGCCCTTTTCATCAAGAGAAGACACCTTCCTTTAATGTAAATCCTGATAAACAGTTTTATTATTGCTTTGGATGTGGTGCTGGTGGAGATGTAATAAGTTTTTTGATGGATTTAGAGAATACTACTTTTAGAGAGACATTAAAATTATTAGCTGACCATACTGGGATGGTAATTCCTGCTAATGACAATCCATATTATCGAAAACAGAGGGAAGAAAAAGAACGTATATTTCAGCTTAATAAATTATCAGCAAAATTTTATCATTATTTACTTATTAATTCAGAGGTAGGAAAAGAAGCTGCCAACTATTTGGAGAAAAGAAGCTTCAGTAAAGAGTATTTTCAAAAGTTTAAATTAGGTTATGCCCCTAATAAATGGCAGAGTTTAGCTCATTTTCTTAACAAGAGGGGCTTTAGTGATGATGAATTAATTAAAGCTGGGCTAGTTTCCAAAGGAAAAAATGATCAATGTTATGATCGCTTTCGTAATAGGGTAATCTTTCCTATATTTAATATACGTGGTGAAGTAATTGCATTTGGTGGTCGTATTCTAAATGATGAAGAATCTGCTCCTAAATATCTTAATTCTCCAGATACACTTGTCTATAAAAAAGGAGAAAATTTATATGGGCTTAATTGGGCTAGAGATGAGATTCGTAAAACTAGTAATGCTGTAGTTATGGAAGGTTATACTGATGTATTAACAGCACATAAATGCGGTATTACAAATGCGATTGCATCATTAGGTACTGCTTTTACAAATGAGCAAGCCAGGTTATTAAAACGGTATGCATCTAATATATATATATCATATGATGCAGATGCTGCTGGAGCTCGTGCTACTCTTCGCGGATTGGACATCTTAGATAAGGAGGGCCTCAATGTAAGGGTTATTCAGTTACCTGATAATCAAGATCCAGATGAGTTTATCAAAAGACGGGGAAAATCAGGTTTTGAAAAATTAGAGAAAGAGGCTGTCAATCTGACTGAATTTAAAATAAATCAACTTGCTAAAGAATATGATTGTAATAAGATTGATGAAAAAATAAATTTTACTAATAAATTGCTTAAGATATTATCAAATATTAAGGATGAGGTAAAAAGAGATATCCATTTGCAGAACGCCGCTGAAAATTACAATATTGAATCAGAGACATTAAAAAAAGGTATTATTCGCTATTTTAATTCTAAAGATAGTAAAAAAAAGGATAAAAATAATAGATACAGATATACTAAAAAAGATAATGAGACAAATCATATAGAAAATATTAACAATATAGAAAGAAATTTTTTGAAATTATATATTGATAATCCAGGAAAAAGGACTAGTTTGAGAAAATATTTAAATCCGGTTTTTTTTACAGGTGCTTATAAAGATTTAGTAAAAATAATTAATGACAATCCTAGTTTAGATTTAGATAAATTATTAATAAAAATAGATAAAGTAAATATAAAGAAAATGTTGTTAGCGCTGAGTGTTTTAGATGATGATATAGATGATAAATATGACGAAGTCATAGAAGGATTATTAAGAAAAACAAAGGGCAGCATTTATAAAAAACTACAATTGAATCAAAATCTTGATTTGGAAGAGATTAATCAGATATTGATTGAATTTATTAGATTAACTGTGTAATAACTATTATTGAATGATTAATACACTTATTGGTTCAGTATTTTTAAACGTTTGTTGAAAGGAGGGGACGATATGGCTGAATTTAAACAAAAAGATCCAGCAAAAATAGGTGAAGTTAAGAGTTTAATTAAAAAAGGAAAAGAAGAAGG
>JBDNGI010000488.1:0-2284 GCA_041689345.1 Halanaerobiales bacterium | reverse complement strand
GTTAGGATAGCAGCATCATGCATGACAGTAATAACCACCGCACCAATAGCAAAGATCGGTCCTGCTTCTTTAATAAATGATATTGATTTTATATATGTCTTCTGTAATACATTCTTTATTCTTGGTAATCTTAATGGGGGTAAATCAATTAAAAGATCAGTAGATTCTCCTGGTAACACCTTATTTAAAAATGTACCTGCAAGGACATAAACCAGGAACAATGTTACAATATATATAATGAAATACTTAGCACCTAATGGTGCAATCAATCCTGCAATAACACCTAATTGTGCCGAACAGGGTATTGCTAAGCCAAGTAAAAAGATTGCAATTGTCCGTTCCCTTTTTGAACCCAATAGTCTTGTAGTAATTGTAGCCATAGTAACACAACCAAAGCCTAATAACATAGGGATAATTGCCCTACCATTTAAGCCTATAAAGGTTAATAGCCTATCGACTAATGCTGCAATTCTAGGCATATATCCTGAGTCTTCCAGAATTGATAAGAAGAAATAAAAGCCAGCAACAAGTGGTAATAATAATCCAAAAGTATAAGTCATAGTCATTGTTAATACACCGAACTCACCTATCAAAAGCTTACCTATAAAGGAATCAAGTGATACAAAATTTGTAACTACATTTCTGATAAATGGCTCGTAAATCCCTAAGAAAATGGTCTCTTCTGTAATACCAACTACAATCTGAGCAATAAACACACCAACAAGTTGATATAGTAAGTATAATGTAAACAACAACATGGGAATTCCTACAATTGGTTTTAACAACCATCGCCCCAGAGTGATATTGAATTTGCCACCACTAGTACCTTCGCTTACTACATTATCCACAACCTGATTAATTCTCTCCCTGCGTAACTTATATACGTCTTCCCTTAAAGAGATGGGCTCAGCATTATGTTTAGAAGTAACATGAGGGTCACCCTCCAGGATTAATAAAGAATCTGCACTATTGCCAGTCTCTTTAATTAAGGAATCTAATTTTCCCTTTAGGAAATCATCTTTAAAGATAGAGTTACCTACTGAGGCCTTATCAACAGAATTTTTAAGCTCATCTATACCCTGACTCTTAATAGCAGTAGTACTAATTACAGGTACTCCCAATTCAGCACTCAATTTATCTATCTCTATTTTTAAACCATTTCTCTCTGCTTCATCCATCATATTTAAAGCAACAACTACTGGTATACCCATATCGATAACTTGTTGTGTTAGAAATAGATCCCTTTCTAGATGTACTGCATCAACAATATTTACAACTATATCAGCAGATAGGATAACATCCCGGGCTACTATTTCTTCGTCATTAAATGAGGAAACACCATATACTCCAGGTGTATCAATAACTACATAGCCGTTATTATCTCTATTATGTTTACTTTCATTATTATGTCTATTATTTCTACTCTTACCTCTATTTTTGTCCTGATTATCTTTACTAGCTTTATCTGGATAATACATACCAGAACTGATATCTAATGTGGTACCAGGGTAGTTGGATACAGCTACATAAATTCCTGTAAAGGAATTAAAAAATATTGATTTACCAACATTAGGATTCCCAACTAGTACAATTGTTTCACTGCCTTCTGGTATATTTATCTGATGACTTATATCACAGCAGTCCATCTTATGCCCCCAATTCTATTAGTATATTATTTGCTAGATTTCTACCTATTGCAATTTCTTGAAAGCGTCTTTTAATAACTACCGGACCTCCGGGAATCTTTTCTTCACAAGAAAGATTAGCACCTTCTGAAATACCAAATCTTAAGGCCTGGACCCTGATTTTCTCATCATTAATTTGTGTGATATTAAACCGTTCACCTTTTTTAATATCTGCTAATGTCATAGCATAACCCCTTTCTAAATAATATTTTAATTATAATTGCATTTAATATTTAAGCAAATCAGTCATAACTAAGTTATGTATCTTAGAAAAAACGGAACAAGTAGTTAATCGTTCATATAAAGTCAAGCTACTACTTTTATACTTAATTGAAATTCATTCTCAATTAAGTATAAAATATAAGGCGGAACTATTTTTATCTATTCTACACTTATATTATATTGAAAATCATTCTCATTGTCAAGTAAAAATTTAAATTATTTCATTCATACTTCCAGTACGATAACCCTCTAGGTCTAGAGTAATAAATATATAGCCCATTTCCTTTAAAGTAGCCACAATATCCTGTCGATTTTTCATTAATTTATCCATATCATCTGTTGTGACTTCTATTCTAATTGTATTTTCATCATCTTGT
>JBDNGI010000487.1:0-10320 GCA_041689345.1 Halanaerobiales bacterium | reverse complement strand
AACAAAACATACTCATCTTCAAACCCACTCCTTATTTTTTTATATTTTCTCAGTAAGAAATAATATTCTCCTGAAGTTAACTAATGCTAGTATATCACTTAATTAACTTAAATGTATTGGTTGTGCCTTTAAGTAGCCCCAACCATGAATCAAATCTTTTTTATTACAATATTTATTATATCTTATACTATATAACTGTGCTATGATATATATCACAGTTACTTTTTACAGGCACTTTTCTTTCGGAATTATTTAGGGCCTGTTTAGCCATACTAACTAATCCCATACAACAGGGCACTTGCATTATCATCACTGTCAATGTATTAATCTTAGCATCTTCAATTAATGATTTAATTTTTTCTACATATATTTCCTGACTTGAATCAAGTTTTGGACAGGCAATTGCTAAGCTTTTATCCTGTAAGTAATCCTTATGAAAGTCAGCTAGAGCATAAGACATAAGCAACACAATCAGCACTCAAAACAACATCAGCCCCTTGATAATATGGTGCTTGTGGTGAAACAAGATGTAACTGTACTGGCCATTGTCTTAAATGAGAGGCCCTTTTACCTTCTTCTTCAACAACTTCTTTTTTACTAAAATCACGCATAAGAGAACCTGGACAACCTTGATGCATTTTAATCTCTCCCTAGTATAAAATAGTCATAGCATAATGCTATGCGATTGAAACTTTCTTTAATTATTCTAACTCCTTATCCAAAAATCTTGATTTGCTCTTGACAATTCATATTATATCCCTTTATTACATTTACTGCTATGATATTTATCACAGATTAATTATATTTTTTTGATATGTTTAGTCAGGATTTAATATAAAAAAAGCCCGGTAGAAAACTCCCGCGCTTTTTTCTTATAAAAAATACAAATGTATTTTTACTCCATCTAATTTTCCGTACTATTCATTTTTAAACTTTGGAATTACAACTAATCGTAATTTCTATCTCTTATCCTTAAAAATACACCTTGACCAACGATCAGGTTCTACTTCTAGTAAAGGTGGAACAGTTTGTAAACATTCTGCCTGAGCATGATCACAACGCGGCGCAAAAGGACAGCCTTCTGGTAAATTCGTTAAATCTGGAACCTCTTGAGTTGTATCTACTGGAACTGGCTTCAAACCACTTTCCGGCTTAGGAGCAGCTTCCTTTAAAAGTTGTGTATATGGATGATATGGATCATTTATAACTGCATCTGAAGGACCTACCTCAACAAGGTGTCCGGCATACATAATAGCAATTCGATCAGCCATATAATGAGCGCCAGCCAGATCGTGGGTTATAAATATATATGAAATACCTACTTCATCTTTTAAATCAAGCATTAAATTCATAATGTCCAGACGAATTGATACATCAAGCATAGATGTAGGCTCATCAGCAAGAATTAATTCTGGTCCCACTGCCAGAGCACGAGCAATACCCACTCTCTGTCTCTGTCCACCTGAAAGCTCATGTGGTAATTTATCTAGATATTGTTCCGCAGGGATTAAACCACACTGCTCCAGTAACTGTATAACCTTTTCTTCTATAGCAGGGCCTTCAGCAAGTCCGTGAATCTTAAGTGGTCTACTAAGAATATATCTGATAGATTGTAAAGGATTTAATGAAGCAAAAGGATCCTGGAAAATCATCTGAACTTTACGGTGAAACTTCAGTAGTTCCTTCCTGGACATCTTTTTAGGTATGTTTTCATTTGATAACTTCATAGTTCCATCAGTTGGTTCATATAAACGAGCAATTACCCTGGCTACAGTTGTCTTACCCGAACCCGATTCCCCTACAAGAGCAACCACCTCACCTTTTTTCAAAGTTAAACTAAAATCATTAACCGCATGAACTGTTCTTGCTTTTCTCCAGCGGCCAATCTTAAACTCCTTAACAAGACGATTAACCTCTAAAATATTTTGCTGATTAGCTGACATCTTCTGCTCCTTTTTCTCGATAGAGTTGACATGCGACATGATGATTAACTTCCACCTCCTCAAACTCCGGCATTTCTACATTACAAAGCCCTTCAATCCGCTTTTTACATCGATCATAAAATGGACAACCTGGAATATCTAATGATAAATCAGGGGGATGGCCTGCAATACCATGTAACCTCTTCCTTTTACCAACTAATGGAGGAAAAGAATTCATTAAACCATTTGTATAGGGATGAAGGGGGTTCTTATATATTTCAGAAGCCCCGGTCTTTTCAATGATTTTTCCTGCATACATGATAGCAAGTGAATCAGCAATTTCAACCAATAAGGATAAATCATGTGTAATAAAAATAATTGAAAATCCAAGTTCTTTCCGTAATATGTCAATCTGTTGCAAAATACCTCTCTGTACTACCACATCAAGGGCAGTAGTTGGTTCATCCATAATAACAAGTTTCGGTTTAAGCAGTAATGCTATAGCAATAACAACCCGCTGTTTCATTCCTCCACTTAACTGATGTGGATAAGCATCTAAATACTTAGGTGAAATATTGACCAATTCAAACATTTCTCTTGTCCTTTTTTCAAAGAACTTTTTGTCATTCCCTTTCATATGAGCACGCATTGTATCATAAAACTGTTCACGTATTTTCATTATAGGATTAAGAACACTCATGGAAGCCTGCATAACAACAGAAAAATCTCTCCAACGTCTCTTCCTTAATTCTGTAGAACTCATAGATATTAAATCTTCATCATTAAATCTTACACTTCCATCAAAAACACTACCCGGATGTTCTAAGAGGCCTGATATTGCATATGCTAGTGTTGATTTCCCACAACCAGACTCTCCAGCCAGACCTAAAAATTCACCCTCTGCCAGCTGAAGTGAAACATCGCGTACAGCGGTAACTTTTTTACCACCCATCTTATATCCAGCATTTAAATTTTCTATTTCTAATAAACTAGACAATTTTATCACCTCCGTAGCTTAGGATTAGTCATTTCATCTACAGCAAAATTAAGCAATGCAAAACAAGTACCCAGTATAGCTATTAAAAGTCCTGGAACAGCCATCCACTGCCATTGTCCAAGTAATAAAGCCTGACCATTCTGTGCCCAATAAAGGACAGTACCCCAAGTTATTGCATTAACATTACCTAGTCCTAAGAATTCAAGACCGGCTTCACTCAAAACAGCATATAAAGCTGCACCAAAGAAATTAGCAACTATTAGTCCAAGCATATTTGGTAAAATATCAAAAAATATTATTCTCAATGGATGTTCACCAATAACTTTAGCTGCTTTAACAAAATCACGATTCTTTAAAGTCATCATTTGAGAACGTAAAACCCTAGCTCCCCACGCCCATCCTGTTATAGATATTACAAAAATAATAGGAACTACACTCCTGACAGTTATATAGGCAGCCAAAATAATCATTAAAGGCAGACCCGGTACTACTAAGAACACATTGGTAATAACAGATAGTACATCATCAATACGCCCACCAAAGTATCCAGCAACAAGTCCTACTATAACAGATATAAGTGATGCTATAAGACCAGTTACAATACCTACAAATAAAGTTAATCTAGATCCCCAGATTATCTGGGAAAAAATATCCTGACCTAGAGCAGTTGTTCCCAACAGGTGTGTAGAATTCGGAGTAAGTCCTGCAGCAAACTCTGTACTATAAGGGGAAAATGGAGCAATCCATGGAGCAAAAATAGCTATTATTGATAAAATTAATAAAATTATGGCCCCAGCTAATGCCTTTTTATTTTTCATAAATAGTTTTAAATTAGTCATTATCTATTCACCTCCGTCATTTACTCTTGGATCAAGAATCGCATAAAGGAAATCTGTAATAAAATTAGCAATAAGTACAACTAAAGATATAATTAAAAATATAGCCTGCATTAGTGGGTAGTCCAAGCTAGTTACTGATTGATAAAGAATATAGCCAAGTCCCGGATAAGAAAAAACAACTTCAGTCAATAAAGAACCACCAATTACAAAACCAAGAGCCATTGAAAACCCTGTAAAGCTTGGTAAAATGGCATTTCTAGCAGCATATTTATATTTAATTCTTTTATCAGATAGTCCCTTTGCCTGTGCAAAAGTAATATAATCATCAGCCATTACGCTCATCATATTATTACGCATAGTCAAAAGCCAACCACCCATAGCAGTCATAATAATTGTCGTAACTGGTAATATAGCATGGTGTATAATAGATATATATTTCCCAGATGGAGTCATGGCTGCGAAAACATCATATCCCACGCCAATGGGAAACCATCCCAACTTAAACGCAAACAAATATAATATTAACAGTGATAACCAAAAATAAGGAACACTATTAAAGAAAAGGGCAATCGGTACCAATGTATCAGCTAGCTTTGAATTTCTTTTCCAAGCCGAAAAGATACCAACAACTGTTCCTAACGTAAAAGCAACAATTGTTCCTATACCAACCAATGCCAGAGTCCAAGGTATAGCACCTGCCAATACCTCCGTAACTTTAGATGGATAATAATTTAATGAAAAACCTAGATCCCCTGTAAAAATCCGCTGCCAATACTCAAAATACTTAAGCAAAAAACTTTTATCCACATTTAAACCAAATGCCTCTCTTAATGCATCCAAAGCCTGTGAACTTAGTCTGCCCTGAAATTTAGCAATCATAACCATTGCTGGATCACCTGGCATTAGATGAGGCAGAACAAAGTTTATGCTTAAAGCCGCCCAACCAGTAAATAAAAGAAAACCAATCCTTCGTAATAAATAACGCATTCATACACCTCCCTGGTATTAAAAAAGGGGTCACTACATCAGGGTGACCCCCTTACATCATATATTTAAGCTATCCTTATCCTACTTACATTAAACTACTAATTAATTTTTAAGGTGTAGATTTAAAAGCATAATTCTAGCACCTAATTCATCCCCAGGGTCTCCACCTGAGATAGGATTCTCTTCTGTAGGCCAACCAGCTAAAACCGAATCCTGATAAATATTAGTATTTGCTCTATAAGTTAATGGAATATATGGAACTTCTGTTAAAACAACATTCTGTAAATATGATATTGCTTCAAATTGAACTTCTGGATCTGCAGAAGCCCTAAAAGTAGCTAATGCTTCATCAACATCAGGATTAGAGTAGCGAGAATAGTTTGATTCTGCTGAACCATCATCTAGACCACTAAAGCTTGACTCTAAAGTACGATAATATAGGTCATATGGAGTTGATCCACCACCTGTACCCCAACTAATAGCAGTATCATAAGTTCCACCCATTAAACTATTAATATAACTATTCCAAGGTTCTTGTTGTATATCCATTGAAATACCAAGTTCCTTAGCATTTTCAGAGATTAACTGTGCCATACTGATAAAATCAGTCCAGCCAGCACCAACAAGAATATTTAGAGACGGTATCTTTTTACCTTCAGGATCTACTAAGGTTCCAGAAGAATTCCAAGTGTAACCAGCATTCTCCAAAATCTCTTTAGATTTTTCTGGATTAAAGCTATATACTTTATCTGATAGGGATTTGTCTACCCATGTAGGTTGTTGGCCAGGAATAATTCCTGTAGGATGTGCTCCTGCAACTACACCATAAAGGGCTTTTTCTGATAAGATATCTTTATCAATAACATTTGCTAAAGCTTGACGAAATGCTACGTTATCAAATGGTGCTTTTGTATTGTTTAGATATAAAATATTAGCGTTAGTTACCGGCCACCAGTATTTATTATGTGCGGTATCTTTCTCTGCCCATGCTTTATTGACATCCGGAACAAATACATTTGAGTAATCTACCTTTTTCTTCAATAACATCAATATAGTTGTATTATTTGATTTAACAGCTTGATAAGCAATTTGGTCTACATATGGTTTATCTTCCATCCAATAATCATTATTACGAGGATAGATAACTGCCTGTGAGTTAAATGTACCTTTTAGAAAAGGTCCAGTAACTACAGGATTTGTATTTGTATAAGTGCTAGGATCATCAATTTCAGACCAGATATGCTCTGGTACAATTAATGTATGAGCAACATACCTAAAAACAGGAATATTTTGTTTAGAGAATGATAATTCCACTGTATTATTATCTACTGCTTCAACCTTTTCCAAATTATTAGCCCATACACCATTAAGATCTAGTGCTGGATATTCCTTCATATAGTTAAATGTAAAGGCAACATCTTTAGCAGTAAAAGGTGTACCATCACTCCAATTTACACCCTCACGTGTTTTAATAACTAACTTTTTGTTGTTATCTGTCCATTCATATGAAGTACCCAGAACAGGCGTAACTCCACCATCTAAAATACTGACAAAGAATATGGTTTCATATAAAGCTGAACGAGTTCCAGGGGCATTCTGTCCTGAAGCTAAGAATGGGTTGAAGTTGTTTGTTAAACTACCCCACTGACCAACCATTCTTACCATACCACCTCTTGTTATCTCATCATTTGCTAAAACTGATCCAATTGACAATACAAATATTAATAATGTAATAAATGTAATAGTTAATGTTTTCTTCATTATAGTCCTCCTATTTTTAAATTAGATAAAATACTCATTTATAATATAAAATGACCACTATTTTAAATCCTCCCCCCTTTTTTAAGTATTTGATCATTTTTGGAAACCCAAATTAAATATAATATTAATTTTTACGATTAATTAGATAAATATGGGAGCGTTCCCAGATCTAAAACTTTTTATGCCATCAATTTATTAAATTCATCGAGCAGAAATATTCTTAACAGATTGGCCGTTGATAAATTCCATATTAAAAACTATTTTTTCAGGATAAATATTATCATTATTTTCTATAATTTTTATTAATAACTCCATACCTGTGTACCCCATTTTATAACGTGGCTGACTTAATGTTGTTAGTGGTAAATCAATCAAGGATAATTCTCTGATATTATCACAACCTACAATTGATATATCATCAGGAACAATTATTCCCTTTTCCTTAAATACCTTTAAGCCCCCTAAAGCCATACCATCATTAGAATAAAAGATTGCAGTAACATCATCCCAATCATTAATTATTTTTTGAGTTGCTTGATAACCGCTTTCTTTAGTAAAATTGCCATGATATATTAACTCATCTGAAAGTTTAATATTATAATCATAAAGAGCATTTTTATAACCCTCATAACGATTTAAGGCGGCCTGCATATTATTAGGTCCCATTACAAAAGCAATCTTACGATGACCATTTTCCAACAAATAATTTGTTGTTATATAAGCACCATTAACATTATCGACATTAACAGTTGGTATGATATTCTTTTCTAATACTCTATCTATAATTACTATTGGAGTCTTTTCGCTTTCTAAGAATTCTATATATGAATCTGAAATATTACGTCCACTGATAAGTAAAATACCATCAACTCTATCTTCTTCCAAAAGCCTTAAATAACGCCATTCATCTTTTACTTGCCAATTACTACTTACTAACATCATATTGTATTCATTTTTAATCCCAACATCTTCTGCTCCCTTAATAAATTGCAAGAAAAAAGGATCAATTATATTAGGCACAACAAGACCAATAGTATGTGTTTTTTTTGTAACCAGACTACGTGCAGAACTATTAGGGTGATAATTCAGTTTCTCCATTACCTTCAGGATTTTCCTTCTAGTTTTTTCATTAACATTACCCTTTTCATTTAGAACCCTGGAGACCGTACTTTTAGAGACACCCGCCTCTTTAGCAACATCGAATATTGTAATTTTACCCATAATTTCAACCCTCATCTTGGGAGCGTTCCCATTTCACTGATTATTGTAGCATTAATGATATGATATGTCAAGGGGTTTAAATTACCATATAATTAAACAGCAAAAGAGCTTGTATAACAATAAGATTAAATAAGTAAAAGCTTTGTAGACAATCTCGGGCTTTTACTTATTTATAGAAAATAAAGAATACTTGATTGATCAAAAAAATTTCCTTAAATGATTAGTCAATATTTTGTTTAGTTAGTTAGTTAGTTAGTTAGTTAGTACAATTTTTAATATCTCCCCATCCGAATTATTAACCAATTTTTTAAACATCTCTTCACCATTAATAAGGTCTTCTTTAATAGAAATAAGTGGCTTTAGATTTATTTTTCCTGCTTCAATCAATTCTAGACTATCAGTGAAATCTTTTCTATTAAAAATATAATTTCCAATTATATTTAACTCTGTAGTTACAATATTCTGCATATTAACTTCAATTATTTTTTGAGCATTACCTACCCAGACAGCTGTTCCACCAATCTTAAGCGCACTTAATGATTGTGCTGCTGAAGCTGAAACACCAACTGCTTCAAAAGAATAATCAGCCATTTTTCCATTAGTGATTTTTTCTATATCTTCGGTAAAATTCGAATTCTTAGGATTAATAGTTGCTGATGCCCCTAAAAGTTCCGCTTTTTTCAAACGCTTATCACTCAAGTCACTAACTATCACATTCTTAACTCCTTTTAATTTTAGAACTTGTAAAATGAGCAAACCTATTGTTCCAGCTCCAATAAGCAAGACAAAATTAGCATTTTTCAGATCACTTGTAGATATTTTGCTTGATGAACGATAAGCTACTGCTAAAGGCTCTACCATACTAATTTCGGCATAGCTTATATCTTTATTTATTTTAAGAACATATTTTTCAGGTATTGATAAATATTCTTGCATAGCGCCATCTTTATCCATAACACCGAAAAAATCAGCTTCAGGGCAGATATTAGTTAAATCCTTTTGACAATATATACATTCTCCACAATATAGTTTCGGATATACAGTTACTTTATCACCTTTAGAAAATTCACTGTTTTTATCAACTTCTACCACTTTACCAGCAAATTCATGTCCCATAACCATCGGTGCTGTTCTGCGTCCAGATATACCCAAATATCCCTCAACATCTGACCCACATATTCCACAGGCCTTAATTTTTATTAAAACTTCTCCCTTTTTTCGCACAGGTTTGGGAAGGTCTTTTAATTTTATATCATTTGGACCATTGTATACTAATGCTTTCATTAAGCAATCCCCTTTCCTAAAAACATATATCATACATGTGTTCTTCTGAAAATTGTATCATAGTAATCTTTGTATAATAAGGGTGACTTAAAAAGTGTGATAAACTTATTAAAATACTAATTTAAAGAGTCTATTCCAAAAAGTAATAGCATAGAAAATTAAACACTACGAAGTGAAGTTAAGGTGCTAGCAAGTTACAAGCAAAATTAAACACTTACTGTATGGTTTGTTTGAAATCGTAGCGGGAACAGACTCATTAAGTATTAGATTAATCTTTTTTTAATGAAATATTATTTAATTCTTCATAGAATAATCCTAAACCACCATGGTCTACTTCTGTATGGCCATCAGCCATTAACTTTTGCATCATTTCCATTACTTGTGCTGTTAAAGGCATATATGAATGTAATTCCCTGCTTGTTTCAAAGGCATTTGTAAGGTCTTTTACATGTAACTTCATTTTAAATCCAGGATCATATTCCCCTGCTAACATACGAGGGGCTTTGTCTTCCAAACATTTACTTCCAGCAAGTCCCCCTCTAATTGCATTGAAAATATTCTCAGGATCAACACCTGCTTTTTTACCTAAACTTAAGGCTTCTGCTACTGCTGCAATATTAATGCCGACAATTACCTGATTGACAAGTTTTGTTGTCTCCCCAGCGCCTATTCCGCCTACTAGAGTAACACTTCCCCCCATTACTTCTAGAATTTCTTTATTCTCTTTAAATACTTCTTCTTTTCCACCTACCATAAAGGCGACTGTTCCAGCTTCTGCGCCTTCTTGACCACCACTAACTGGAGCATCTAGCATTTCAACACCTTTTTTTGCTAGTTCTTTCGCTACTTCCTGAGAAACTAAAGGCGATATCGAACTCATATCTATCAATATTTGACCATCCTTAACTCCTTCTATTACTCCATCTTCTCCCAAGACTACTGTTTTAACATGTGGTGAATTAGGAAGCATTGTTATGATAACTTCACTATTTTCTGCTATCTCTTTTGGAGAACTTCCTTTTTTAGCGCCATAATCCAGCATTTCATTTAAAGCATCTTCATTAATATCATAAACTACCAATTCATAACCAGCATCTATAAGATTTTTAGCCATAGGTTTACCCATAATACCAATACCAATAAAACCAATCTTTTTCATTATTATCAACTCCTATAAATATCTAGTGTTAGACCTTAACAAAGGTCTATATGATAACATTCTTACTTGAAAGACATATGTTTCAAGTAAGAATGACTTCCTTGTATTTCTAATCAATTTCTATCGTAAATTGTTCCTCTTAAGATTTTT
>JBDNGI010000486.1:0-2693 GCA_041689345.1 Halanaerobiales bacterium | reverse complement strand
TATAAGTAGTACTTTTTTTCTGCCCATTGAGGTTGTCATGAAAAAATATATAATCGAAATTATAATTTATCCGATCATTATAGCGATAGAGTAATGACAGTTTATATTTTTCAATATCATTAGTGGCAGAACCCAAAAGTGATTTGAAATATGGTTCAACACGTTCATAATCAATTGATGCCTTCCCTTCTTTTGCATTAGAAAAAGCAGATATCTTATGAGCCGTACCTGAATAACTCTCTATACCCTTTTCTTCTGTATCTAATAAACTAAAACCCCATTTAAAAAGATCACTACCACTTTTCTTATAATTAAAACCTATACTCCTTCTGTTAACAGTCTTTTAATAGTCAAAAAAGCTATTGACAATAGTAAAAACTGTCAACAGCTTAGTGATTATTATTTAAGATTATTTAATTTTAAATATTATTTTTAATAAACCTACTCTTTTTCAGCCTGTCGTTGTGCTATTATTTCCTCTTGTAGCCGTGAAGGAACTTTGTCTAAATGACTAAATTTCATAGTATAACTACCATATCCACCAGTTATTGATTTTAAATCAATAGCATAGTTAAACATCTCACTCTGAGGTACCTCTGCTTTAATAATCTGTTTGCCATCAAGGGGTTCCATGCCAAGAATTTTTCCTCGACGAGAATTAAAATCCCCCATGATATCTCCCATAAACTCTTCTGGTACTGTTACATCAACATGCATAACAGGTTCTAATAGTACTGGTTTTGCCTTTTCCATACCTTTTCTGAAACCCTTTGATGCTGCAATTTTAAAAGCCATCTCTGAAGAATCTACAGGGTGATATGAACCATCATATACAACAGCTTTAAAGTCAACCACAGGAAAACCAGCGACTATTCCTTTATCCTTTGCTTCAACAATACCTTTTTCAACAGCAGGAATATACTGGTTCGGTATTGCACCTCCAAAGATTTCTTCATCAAACTCAAAACCATGACCCCTTGGAACTGGTTCAAGTCTTAAGTAAACATGACCATATTGTCCCCGGCCACCAGATTGTTTCTTATATTTTTCTTCTATTTCTACTTTCTTCTGTATAGTCTCTTTATAGGAAACTTTTGGAGTTTCAGTAATAAAGTCAGCATCAAATTTACGCTTACAAATATCTTTCATGATGTCTAGGTGAACAGTACCCATTGAAGTTACTAATAATTGTTTTGTCTCTTTATCATATTGGGCAGTAAATGTAGGGTCTTCTTCTGGTATTCTATGGATAGCGTTAGATAATTTTTCTTCATCTACATCACTTGATGGATAAACAACTTGAACAAACATAGGTACAGGAAATTGAATTGGCTTTAAATTAATTTTAACATCAGCACATATAGTATCAGATGTTTCCAATTCATCAATCTTAGCAACTGCACCAATCTCACCAGCAACTAAGGATGAGGTTTCTTCCTGATCAGAACCAATAAGCTTAAATAACTTACCTAATTTAACTTTAGTATCTTTACTTGGGATATAAACTTCTTTGTCTCTTGTAAGTGTACCAGATAACACTTTAAAGATAGATAACTTTCCAATATAAGGGTCAACCATAGTCTTGCCTACTAAAGCCACTGCAGGACCTTCGTTACTAATTTCCAATTTAATTTCTTCTTCATCCCAACGACCTTTAATGGGCCCTTCCTCATCTAGGGATGGAGTTAATTTAACTAAATAATCCATTAACAGTTTAATACCAGAATTTTTTATAGCAGATCCGCCAAAAACAGGAATAATATCACCATTTGTTATCGCTTTATGAAGACCTTCAATCAATTCTTTACTAGTAATTTTTTCATCAGCAAAATACTTTTCCATTAAAATATCATCTAATTCAACTACAGATTCTAACATATCCCTTTCTACTTCTTCTAATCTATCTATATGATTCTCTGGAATATCTACCTTTTTTTCTACATCACCATCTAATAAAAATGCTTTTTCTTGTAATAAATCAACAACACCTTTATAATCATCCCCACAACCATCAGGAATAGAAATAGGTATAAATCTTCCTTCAAATGTATTTTTAATATCATCAAGTATCTTGTCAAAGTTTACCCCATCTTGATCCAATTTATTTACAAAAATAAATCTAGGTAGGTTGTTCTTCTCAGCCATATCCCAGACAGATTTTGTATTTACTTCGATACCAGAATGTCCGTCAATTAATACAACTGCAGCTTCAACCATTCTAAGGGCACTTGCAACTTCACCCCCAAAATCTGCATATCCGGGAGTATCAATCAAATTAATATCTTTATCATTCCATCTAAAGGAAAAATAAGAACTATTAACTGAATGTTGATGGGCTTTTTCTTCAGCCATAAAATCTGATTTAGTATTGCCACTTTCAACTGAGCCCACAGAATCTATTACACCTGCATTTTTCAGTGTATTCTCAGTTAATGTGGTTTTCCCTGCCCCTCCATGGGAAATTAAACAAAAATTTCTAATTTTTTCAGTACTCATTATCAACACCAACCCTTTTTTATATTATAGTTTAACTAAATAAGGATACCTCTTAGATAACTTATGTACTTTTTACGGTATTTACAGATTTGTTTAATTAGTTTAAATATACTGTTAAAAAAAACTGCACGATACTTTATATTCTAGATAATATTTAAAATTCCTTCAAATTTAAAAAAATTAAATATATTAAACAT
>JBDNGI010000485.1:0-2883 GCA_041689345.1 Halanaerobiales bacterium | reverse complement strand
GCCCTTTCTGATCCACTTTTTCCCCGTAAATGGGCTATACCATATTCAGTCACAATATAATCTACGTCATTTTTACCAGTAGTAACAACTGCGCCCTCAGCTAAAGAAGAGACTATAGTAGATTTTGTACCATTAACAGCTGTGGATTTCAAAGCAATTATACTTTTCCCACCTTTAGACTTAACTGCGCCCCTGACAAAATCAGTCTGCCCTCCAGTACCACTATACTGTTTTGTACCTATTGTTTCAGCAGCACATTGGCCTAATAAATCTACCTCAATACAGGAATTAATAGAGACCATTTTATCGTTTTTACTAATTAATAAAGGGTCATTAGTATATGAAACAGGATACTCTACCATTGGATTATCATCAAGGAATTCATACAATTTACTTGATCCTGCTGCGAAAGAACCTATTATTTTACCATTATGAATGGACTTCTTTCTATTTGTAACAATACCTTGTTCTACTAGATCTACCATTCCATCTGTCAACATTTCACTATGAATACCCAGGTCACGCTTATCATTAAGAGAGACTGTCACAGCATTTGGAATACCACCTATACCTAATTGTATCGTAGAACCATTTTCAATAAGATCAGTAATATATTTCCCTATTTTAAGCTCTACATCATCTACCTCTCCCACAGGTAGTATATCCACTAATAAACCAGGCATTGTGCCTAATAGCACTTTCCATACTCTCTTGAAAATATCTATAATTATATAGAGGTAACATCTGATGTACCACTACACCTTGTAATTCATCTTGACGTTTTGCTAGTTCTTCCAGTACAGCAGGTGTCTCTCCACAACCTAAACCTACTACAATATTGTCATTAGACTCAACCTTAGTTGCTGCCTCAACAGCAGATACTAGCTTCCGTTTATATAATTCTTCAAAATTCATTCAATTTCCTCCTTTAAAGCAGAATATTCATCTAGCTAAGTTTCAGAGGAAATAGTCTGAAACTAAGAAATCACTTTGCCCTCATGACTAACTGCTACTAAATTCCTCCTTTTTACGTTTGCAAGTAGCAGTAAGTCCCAGGATTTGTTCCTAGGCCTTTAGGTCATCCTTTAGGGCTAAGTTTCAGAGGAAATAGTCTGAAACTAAGAAATCACTTTATATTATTAGGTCTTCATCTTTTTCTGGTCTGTTGTCATATTCCTCTTTTTTATCTTGGTAACCATCTCTGCCTAGAACACCATAAGTATAATGTTTTCCTAGCTCTACACCAGGTTGATTAAATGCATCAATATTGAATAGTTCACCTACAAGTGCTGTCTGTAATTCTAACATAAATATCAATTGGCCCATAGTGAATTCATTAACTTCTGGCAAAACAACTGTTTCGTTTAATCTACCCCGTTCAGTTAAAGCTAATTCTGTGGCATTTTTTTCCGTTTTGATTAATTCTGTTAATGAATGTCCTCCAAGATAAGACACACCATGGATATCATCATATAATTTTGGTATCTCTATCTCTGCACCGTATTCTTGGACTTCTAGGAAGGTTATTACCTTATCATATGGTCCTTCCATATATAATTGTACTTGGGAATGTTGATCTGTTGCACCCATGGCTTTTATTGGAGTAGGCCCTACATTTACAATATTGCCCTCTCGATCAACTTCTTTACCAAGGGATTCAGCCCAAAGTTGCCTATACCAATCTGCTACATCTTTTAAAGCATGTACATAAGGCATCATTACAGATAATGGCTTGCCTTTTTCATATGCTAAATACTGTAAAACACCATTTAAATATGCAGGATTTTCCCATAATGCATCTGTATTACAGATATCATCCATATAGGCAGCACCTGCTAGCAATTCTTCTATATCAATACCGCAAAATGCTGCTGATACCAGCCCAACGGGTGTCAATACAGAGAATCTACCCCCTACATTTTCAGGAATGAAAAATGTTTTATATCCTTCACGGCGGGCAATTTCTATTAGATAACCGGAATCTTGACTTGTAGTTGCAATAAAATGTTCTTTTAATTTATCTTCTCCCACTTCTTTTGCTACAGCTTGGCGAGCAATAAGGTATTGACTCATCGTTTCAGCAGTACCACCAGATTTAGATATGACATTAAACATGGTCTTATCTAGATCTAAAATTTCCAGCAAACTCTTGAAACGAGCTGGGTCTACATTATCTGGAACAAATAAGCGGGGATAATCAGCACCTTTATAATTATGATAAGGATCATTTAAAGCAGTTTGTAGAGCAATGTTACCTAAAGCAGAACCACCTATACCCAAAACCACAAAATTATCATATTTACCTTTATATCCCTCGGCTAGGTCAACTATCTCTTTAATAATCTCATTTTGTTCATAAGGTAATTTCATAAAACCTAGTTCGGCCTCTTGAATATTCTTGTGTGCCTTTTCTACTTTTTCCTGATAATTGTTTACTTCCTCTTTAGTAAATCCATGTTTTTCTCCAACTTTATTAGTAAACATATTATTTACATCTAGTTTAATTCTCATTTTTTCTTTCCAAGATTGATCTAAAAATTTCTTAGACATGATATGCCCCCTTATATACTTGTTTTATCTCAAGGTTGTTACTAAAACTCACACTTCCAGAGTGGGGTTGAGTACCACCCTACTATGTAATAATCCCCATTTGTTAGGCATTATTAACTAATATTATATACTTAACAGGTCAATATTGCAAGACTTACAATTGACGCTCCTCGGGGCAAGCCCACGAGGATTCCTTATTCATAGAACCTCGCCTTTTTACAGTTAATCTCAAGGATTAAGTGTAAACTGGTCTTACAAGTTCTGAGCAAACACACAAAGTGATTCACTCAAAAGCAGAGCTTTTGGTTCTCTACTTTTCCAAAGGCTTAAATT
>JBDNGI010000484.1:0-5958 GCA_041689345.1 Halanaerobiales bacterium | reverse complement strand
TTAGGTGTGCTAGAAAAATAATTTTTATCAATAATAATTTACACATTATGGTTTTGTTTCTATATTTTACAACCTTTTTGTGGTAGAACCATTCTATAAGTTCTCTTTCTTTTTCTTCTCCATTTTCCATTTTCATTATTTTTTTCAAAGAAGAATTCAAGTTTCCACACCCCTTCCCTTTTTTAAAGGCCTTACAAAACTCACTATATCTCTTTTTTAAAGACTGCACAAACTGCAGATATCTCTATCAGGTAAAGTTGTTTTGTTTTTTTAAGGACTCGTTAAACTCGGGATATCCTTTTTTAAGGCCTGCATAAACTGCAATTGTTTTTTTCCTTTTTATGCTGTGCAGTTTTTGTGTACCACACCCCCCTACACCACACGTGTAAAAAAATAAATCTGTTTTGTCGCATCCTCTTCCCGGTTTCTATTTTGTTTATAAACTCGTTTCTGCTGTACTGGGGGGGTTTTACAGTTAGATAATTAATTATTATCCCTTCTATTTAGCTAATTAAGAAATATTTATTCCTCCCCCTAAATACTGTACTTTTTTTTTCTCAATGCTTCTCATTAATTAAACACCTTCATATCGTAAAAAGTTTTCTTATCCCTGTGGTATAAGTCAGCTAACGGCTTTATTTTGCTGTATACTGTAAGGTTTAGTTGAGTTTTGTTAAGTAACCCCTTTTAAAGGTCTGCGAAAACTGCGGATATTTATTTTAAAATATCAGAAATAGTTTCTTCTACAGTTTGAGGATTAGAATTAGAGACTTGATTATTGCTATCCTCATAATCAGTTTAATAATATTGATAAAAGGAACCAAGCCAACCAAATTCCAGCAGCGATTTTACCTTTTTTTGAAAATTTATCTGACCTTAATACAAGAATTGCTCCAATTATGGGTATAAAGATAGCAGCTAATATTAATAATATTTTTTTACAATCTAAATTATTGTTTGGATTAATTGGCGAATCACCAATATCCCATTTTAAAAGTTCATGATCTATTCCATCATTTTCTTTTGATTTATCTTTTTTTTTTTTTTTTTATTTGATTTATTTTTTTTATCAGCATTCCAGTTTGCTCCGCAATCTTTGCATTTAAAATCAGGATTTATTATACTAATTAAACCTAAAAATAGGGATAATGCTGCAATTGCTGCTGCTAGAATACCAAGCCGAGTACCAAGCAGAATACCAACCGGAGGGACAAGCATACTTAAAACTCCAAGTAAAATGGCCATGCCTATTCCCGTTCTGATTGTCATACCCCAAAAACCAGGCTCTTTTTCAGTATTATTGCTTCCGCATCTAGGACATTGTTCCCACTCTCGGCTAAAATTTTCATTAATATTTTTAGAATTATGTTTTTCATCATCATCATCATTATTTTTTTTAGCAGGACTATCTGTTATATGAGTCTGTTGTTTATTTTTAGTGTATTTATTTAATTTATTTTCTGATTTCAAACTAATTTCATTACTCTTATTATTAAGAAGCCTTTCCTTTTCCTTATTAAATTCTTCTTCAGTTAAGATACCTTTTTCTTTTAATTCGAATATTCTTTCAATCTTATCATAAATATCAGAATTGTTATTTTTTATTTTATTATTAATATGATCAAATAATTTTTTTGGATCTCCTTCTTTAATAGCTTCAAAACTTTTCTTTCTTCCATCAGTTAACAAAATTTTTATTATGTATCCTTCAATATTTTTTTCTAGTTCTATTGAAGATATATTTTCAAATTGAAATGAATCTATATTCGAATCTTCTTTATAAATAATAATTCTTTTATTTGTTGCTGCTAAAACACCCCATTTTGAAGAAACTAAACTATCAGGATCATAATCATAGGAACCATAAATTGATTCGACTAAATTTTTATCAGGAGCAATTACTTTTTTTAGTTTATTTAATAAATCATCATACCTACCCATAATAAACCTCCATTTTCTTTCTAATTAAAAATTATCTAATAGTAAAATTATTCTTTTATTTATTAGTTTTTTTGATGCTAATTGTCAACTATTAATTATAATTGCTTCATGTCGTTATATGATTAAATTTTTTTGTCTAAAGCCTGCATATCTCGCTGTAAATCCTCATCAACTATATGAGTGTAGATCATTGTGGTAGATAAATCACTATGCCCTAAAGCCTTCTGTACCTGTCTAATATCCCTTGTGTCTCTATATAGATCCGTGGCAAAGGTATGCCGCAAAGTATGTGGTGTAACTTTTTTCTCCTTATATATTTTTTCCAGCTTGTTGCCCTCTTTATCTCTGTAATGCTTAGTAACTTCTTCCTGGATGCCGGCCTTTTCAGCATATCTATAAACCATTTTTCTCACATTAACCTGGTTTAATTTGTTGCCGGTCAAGGTGGTAAATACTAAATTGTTCTTATTCTCCTGATCCTTTTCCTCCAGTACCCTGCTTTGTTTTTCTCTCCACTCTCCTAATAAATTTAAAGTCTTTTCACCTATCCATAATTGCCTGTCCTTCCTACCTTTGTCTTCTTCAACCTTCAATTTGCAGGCTCTAAAATTAATATTATTCCAATTTAAATTAATTGCCTCTGATAGTCTTAACCCTGATGTTAACATTAACCTGATCATTGCTTTATTTCTTAATGCAGTCGGGTATCTGGTATTAAATATATCAAGCAGCTTTATCTGCTCCTCAATCGATAAAACTTCCGGTATCTTTCTGCCCCTTCCGTTCTTCATAACTCTATTTCCCCCTTATTTGTGGTATTCACTCTTTTTTGTATGTAATAGAGTGTTATTAACTTCTATATTCATATTATTATTATTATTACCTGTCAAGTAAAATAGAGTTATATTCACAAAAAAAATATAAAAACTGTAATTACTCACAATTTTCTCACTTTTCCTATTTGGGCTTTTTTACTGTTGAAAACCCATTTTTTGTAGGCATAGGAAAAGCCCCCCGTGAGGGGAGCTTCAGTAGTGACTATTTAGTTAAATTATAATATACAGTTATTGGAATAATCTATTTACTAGTTGATAAACCTAATACTACTATTCATAGAGACCCCCTAATATTGCTTCCTTGCTAATAATTTAAATAATTAGCTATATATTCGACTGCTGCTTCAAATTCTTCCTGATCATCAGGATTAAATAAACTGTGTGAATGTACACTTCCAGACTCGTGATAGTAAATAATAAACTGGTCTTTGCTGTTAAAATAATCATCTGCTGTGGTCTTTCCATAGAATTCTTTAAACTGTTCATAGTTTTGTACCTCTACAAGCCACAAACGCCCAGAATCAGCCCCCAAGGCTTTCAGCAGGTCAACTGCTTCATTCTGTAAAGCGTTGTTAGTGTATTCCGGATGTTCAATCATTTTTATTCCTCCCTTTAAAAATTATATCCTCTATTTTCAGCAAATTTTTCTGCAGCCTCTTTATTATTTTAAGTCTGCCCATCCCAACTCATCTAAATAAGGAGTTATAGAAGTGGCGAAACCATTTAGACTATAAACTATAGTTTTTCTAGATTGTTCATAAGGCCAGTACCCAAAAATTAATTCATCATGTTCCATCATTTTTTTAACAAAACTTTTTAAAGTATCCTGATCTTTTTTAAAAAAAAGCAAACTACCGTCAGCAGAAGTTGTCCACTCTGTTTCTACTAACTCTCCTTGATCAAACCGATAAAGTAAATGTTTCCAGTAACCAACACTTCCCAGATAATCAGTTATTAATATTAGTTCTGTTTGACCCTCTATTCTTCTTAACCCCAAAGGATTATTAGAATCTTCTTGAGTGCCAATCTCATTATAATTTTCTTGAGTGCCAATAGCTAAAGTGAACTCATCTGTTAGCGGATCTTCCCAAGCTTTTACTATCCAATCACCATTTTTAACTGTTTCTGCTGCAGCTGTAATAGAAATAGTTAAAATTAAAGCTGTTATTAAAGCAATTATCAATAATTTCTTTTTCATTTTATATTCCGCCTCGTGTAAGTTATCATTCATTTTTCTTAGTTCTTCATAAGCCTCCCAAGCAATGTCAAACTCATCTTTATTTAGTATTTTTAAAATACTATCTAGCTTATCATTCGTTTTTTTTAACTCTTTAAGTATCTTATCATCATTAGTCATTATAACTATCTTTCCTTTCTAGTTTTACAAATCATTCAATTTTTCTTCCTCTGTTTTATTATTATCTTCTTTGTTTTTTTTATTTTCCAATTCATCAAAATATTTTACTGAACTATAAGATAATAAATGATATATTTCATAACTATCAGTAGATGACATTTGCATAGTAATAGCTGTTTTCTTGGTTTGCCATTCAGTTCTATATTTAAACTTACCTAACCTTAAAAATATACCACTTTCTTTCATGAAATTTTTATTGCGCTCATCTTTCCATATTGCTTTATCTAAGATTGGTTCTCCATATTTTTTTATTAATAAGTCTTTAAACTCTTTGTAATCCCTTATATATTTACTATTTTCATCTTCAGCGTATTTTGTTGTAAATGAAAAGTCAGCCATGATTAATTCATTATCTTCTGAAAAATAATAATGAATTATTGTTTCCTCATGTCCCGCAACATTATCAAAGTAATATAATGACCCTGGTAATTCTTTAAATAAATCAGCAGCAGTTTCTGCAGTTTTTACTTGTTCCGGCGTCATTCCCCAATTAATATTCCTTAAATCATATTCTTCAGCAAATACACTAAAACTTAGTGTTAGAAGTAAAACTAATATTAAAATAATCCTTTTCATTTTTAACCTCCTTAATACATTATGGCTTATCAGGAATTATATCTTTATACTCATGAAGTTTCCACCTTAACTCATCTACCAAATCCACCCCCGATAATTCATAAGCGTTATGTAGGTTATCTATAACATTATTAAAATAATATTGTTTAATGATATAACCATTATTTAAACTAGAGTCTCCATTAGAAAAATTATCGAAAATAATACCCATGTCAGTAACAGCCTTCCAATAATACTCATTTTCCATATATTTTTTTGGAGGTATTATGTTATTTAAACCATCTAAAGCAAACCAATATTCTTTATTATTTGAGCTTGAAGAGAATTGACTAAAGCTCCCCAATTCATCAAAATATGTAATTTTATCTATTTGACCTTCATTGAATCTTTCAACTGTATCTATTGATTTATCTATTATATTTATCATTTTTTCACTCCACAATCGGAGAGAATCTTTATATTCTGCTTCAGTAACTGTTCCAAACTGTTTAGGCAAAGGATCACAATAATTTTTTAATCCGTATTCTTCTCCATCTCCATCTTCATCGCCACTAGGATTAAGCTTATCTCCTTCTATATTAGGATTAAAATCACCCATTTCATAACACAAAGTAGTATTTACATATTTTTGTTTTATTGTACTTGAGTCAATATCTTTTTGAGCTTTTATTAATTTTACTTCTAAATCATTATTTCCTAAATTCTGTATAGTTGCTACTACAGATTTATCATTTTTGATTTTAGTTGTAAATTCTTTAACTCCACTTGCTATGCTTAAACCACTATTATTACCATATACACCTCGCCAAGGTGAATCCCCTATTATTTTTAGAACAATATATTCCGTTTCCTCTATTGAATCTTCTTGTGTAGTTTGAACAATATATCCCGAGTCTTTGCTCGCATGATTACTACATCCCATTAATATTAAATTTGATATTAATAAAACTAAGAAAATTTTAATATATCTTTGTTTCATTACTTATTCCCCCTCCCCTTTATTAATTTGTCCATAAATTGTAAATATCCTTTATAAAAAATAACCCTACAACTATCCAACACATAGGGAATTCTATCAATATTTATAGTCTCAGTATTTAAAGTTAACTTTCGTAAAATAAAAAGTCTGTCAGAAAGCTAAAAACTGACAGACTTGATTTAAATTAATATTCAGATATAGTTTTTTTA
>JBDNGI010000483.1:0-4215 GCA_041689345.1 Halanaerobiales bacterium | reverse complement strand
GCTGTTGGAACACCACTACCACTTGTCACTGTAGTAATTTCATAATCATTATATGTTGATGAACTATTTGTTGATGATATTGTAGTTCCAGTAATACCAGCTGCACCTGATGCCCAAGCTGTCTTTACTGTATCATTAGCAGATAAAGTCAAACTCGCTCCATCAACTAATGCTGTTCCTAAAGTATTACCTAATTCAGCTCCAGTAACCTCAGTAGCACTAGAAACCTCAGCTGTAGTTGCAGTTCCAGCTACTCCTAAAGACTGCGCATCCATCGCATTAATAGACAACTGAATACTCTGGCCTTTATTTGATCCAATATGGAAATTAGCTGTACCTATACCAGTAGATTTTACTCCACCATTTAATAAAGCCTGAGTATTAAACTCAGTCGTATTTGAAATCCTTGTCAATTCCTTAGCTAATTCATCGGCCTCTTTTTGAATTTCATTTCGATCTGCTGAAGTATTAGTATCATTAGATGACTGAACTGATAGTTCACGCATTCTTTGTAATATGCTATGAGTTTCTTTCAATGAACCTTCAGCAGTCTGGATCATTGATATGGCATCTTGAGCATTCCTTTGAGCCTGTCCGAGACCTCTAACCTGGGCATTCATCTTTTCACTAATAGTCAATCCAGCAGCATCATCAGCAGCACTGTTGATCCTTTTACCTGATGAAAGCCTTTCCAGTGATTTACTCAAATTATTCTGGGTGTTCTTTAGCTGATTATAAGAGTTTAAAGCAGCTATATTCGTGTTAATTCTCATGTAAACATCATCCTCCTTGATGATTTATATAGATTTTTTGTTGCTCACCTGTTGCCGGGCCTCCTTGCCCGTACATCAGGGATTCTGGTTTACTTTGCCTTCGCAAACAACAACACTTCGGCCGTTAGTGTTGCTGGCAACGGGGTTTTAGTAACCATTACTACTCTGAAGTAAGTCAGAGTACTAATTATTACTAAAACATTATTAACTATTACTATCATTACAAAAATCAATCTCAGTTTGCTATATTACAATTTTTTAATATCTAATATATATATCGTAAGTATTTAAAATTAATTAAATTAACCAAGTTCTTAAATTTTCGATTGAATTTGAACAAGGCTAGATTAACTTACATATCCTATCAAATACTAAAGATTTCATCATATTTCATAGCAATTCAATGTTTTGGTTTTTTAAGTAATCTATTGATTCGTAATCTTATTCCTCATCATTATTTGCTGCTTTGAAATTCTTAAGACTAGTTATATCCACCATATTATTAGCAGCATCTTTATTTTCCATCTCTATCTCCTTATATACCTCTTCTCGGTGTATTTCTATATCAGGAGGGGCATCTATACCAATTCTAATCTTATTATTATCTAACTCCACTATTGTAATAACTATATCATCACCTATCATTATCTTTTCATTTTTTTTCCTACTTAAGACTAGCACTTATTTGGCCTCCTGTCTTTGCTTTCTGGAAAAAGCAGGGTGTTTAATAGAATAATGAGATTCATCTATAACAATTTGCTTGCCGAGTTTCTTCTCATGATTTATAAGAACTGGTGCAGCTAAATTAACAGTCATATTCTCCAGCTTATCTGTAATAGTACAAATAGATAAAACAAGTATATCGGCAGGCTTTTCAACTTCTAAGAGAGTTTCAACTGTTTCACTTATATCAAATTCATATCCAGCGATGACATCCCATGGTGTTATAGTGATAAAAGCAATGTTTTTTTCTTCAGTTGATTGTAAAATAAAAAATGGTGATTCATCATTTAGAGGAAGTAAAACATATTCCTTTTTATCAATAAATCCAGGGATCCCCTGTGGAAAAGTAATTAATTCCTCCTGTTCTATTTCTATATCACCGTGAAACTTTGTTTCTAATTCCATTAACTACACAACCTTTCAAATTCTAGTATTGACTGAACCACCCTTGACATATATATTAATATCATTGTATTGAGCCATTCTCACATTAACCTTACCCCAATTAAGATTAGAATTAGGCTTGTTTACCCGAGCTTTAATAATAGTCTTTTGTTCCTGAGCATCAATTTCAAGTTTATTTGCTTCCACTTGGAAATTAGGCCCTCTAAGCAACTTCAAGTCTAATTGTTTCTGTGGCGGGAAGGTCTCTTCAGCAGCAATCTGCTGGATGTTATTACCCTTTCTCTCTATTCTCATAAGCCGGTCACCATTTCGAGCAGTCCTACTAATACCTCCCATAAGCTTTTGTATGGATTTGTTTTTTAATTCTTTTCTGATATCAGTAAAGTTTTTCATTTTCAGATCATAGCGATGTGGATAGTTATCTATTTTTACATTGACATTTTTCTGTCTTATTTGAAGTTTAGCAGTAGGTTGCTTAATATTCATTTTTGCCTTATTTTGATTTATATTAAGCTGTGGTTTTTTAATATTCATTCCAATCTTTGCATACTGCTGCTTAATCTGTATCTGGGGAAGATTCAATCTAAAACAACCCCCTTTTTATAATTACTCATATAATAAGTATATAATAAAAAATTTATTATATATATTCTTATCGCAAATTCAGCAATAACAATTAATAGAGCTCCGCTATTTTATAAAATCTACCAAACTAGGTTGCAAAACTCTTGCACCAATAGATAGTGATGCCCGATAAACACTCTCCTGCATTTTTAGATTGATTATAGCTTCAGCTATATCTACATCTTCATTTTTGGATAATAGTTCTTTTGCCTGAATTTGTTCATCTTCCAGTCGATTATTAGTAAGATCAAGTCGATTAATTTTAGCCCCAATCTCAGCCCTCTCCTGTAGATTTATATTCAACACGTCTTTCATCTTAGCAATTCCCTGGCCCAAACTGTCAATTTGAACTCCGCCAATGTTAACATTAACAGTACCAGTATTAATATCAGCTTTAATAGCCTCTTCAACAGCTGTCAAGGTATCTATTGCTCTCTTAAAAACCTTATAACCATTACTATTAATAGACATATTTACACCAGCACTAATTTCCCTTTCTATAGCCTTCTGATCACCGTTATACTGCACTTCCAAATCAGGAGGAACAGCTTTTTCAAAGGGAATTATATCATTTGTTGTCTTCTGTCCAGCAAAGAGATATCTATCACCAATCTTTGAACTCCCAAGATTTATCAGTTCTTCTTTCAATTGCGAAATTTCTTCCCAGATGGCATCTTTATCACTATCAGATAAGGTACCATTAGCTACATAAACTACCTGTTCTTTAACTCTCTGTATTATATCACCCTGGCTTTTAAAGATGATTTCTGTATAACTTAACCATGATTTAGCCTGTTCAGCATTTTCCAGGTATTGCTCATTAGCTGTAATCACATTTTTCATATTTAGACTGTTAGCCACTCCAATAGGATTTTGTGAAGGATTTTGGAATTTTTTTCCAGTAGAAAGTTGCTGATTAAAAATGTCGATGCGTTTTAAATTATTGTTTAAATTTCGCATATAATTATCCACCATTACACCATTTGTTACTCTCACTTACTCCACCCCCCTCCTTTTTAAAAATATTATCTTATAATTCCCATTAAACTATTTAACATTTCATCTATTGTTACGACAACTTTTGAAGCAGCATTATATGCCTGTTGATATTGAATCATATTAGCCATCTCTTCATCCAGAGAAACACCGGAAACACTTATCCTTTGATTGTTCAATTGATCTACAAGTACCCCCTGGTTATTAACCATTTGATTAGCCCTTTGACCCTCTACACCAATACTAGCTATTGTAGATTTATAATAATTAAGCATACTAGAATTACCACTATCAAATATTTTCTTTTCTTTTATAACATCAGCTAATTTAGTCGCATTATCGCCATTAGCTGTTCCAGGTATTTGTTCAAAATCTCCAGCACCATTTAACTTGAAATGTAGGCGTCCACTAAGGGTATAACCAGCCCCAAGACTATTAGTATCAATTTCTTCTGAATTATTAAACTGGATTACAGTATATTCCCCATCAGTAAATGGCGAACCTACTAAAGCACCAGTCTCATCTTTTTCTATAATCTTATAATTAAACTTTATATTGGGGTCTGTTGTGTTTTCCCGAACCTTAAATTCATAAGTATGACCATCAAGATTATTTTGGATATCATTAATAGTTACTACATCAGAATCATAGTCTAATCTACCTGCTGCTATTTTATTTACATCATTGACAATAT
>JBDNGI010000482.1:0-16455 GCA_041689345.1 Halanaerobiales bacterium | reverse complement strand
TGTTATTCCTCTTTCTTTCTCTTCAGGTGCATTATCAATTGAATCAAATGCCCTAACTTCTGCTCCACCATGGTTAGCTAATACAGATGTAATAGCTGCTGTTAGTGTTGTTTTACCATGGTCAACATGACCAATTGTTCCGATATTAACATGTGGTTTGGTTCTTTCAAACTTTTGTTTTGCCATTTTAAAAATTCCTCCTTAAACTTTATCTTATTAATTATTTTTTTAAGCTAGATATTTTAGTCTTGGGTACATTAATGTACTAAGAAATAAGATATCTATATTAGTTCCCTATAATTTCTTCCGTAATACTTTTAGGTGCAGGTTCATAATGCGAGAATTGCATTGAATATGTCGCACGACCCTGAGTTTTAGATCTCAAATCTGTAGCATATCCAAACATCTCAGACAATGGTACAGATGATCTAACGATTTGGGCATTAGCCCTTGGTTCCATACCTTGAACTTGTCCGCGACGTCCATTAAGGTCTCCAATCACGTCACCCATATATTCTTCAGGTGTAGTAACTTCAACTTTCATTATTGGTTCAAGAATAACTGGTCTAGCATGTTTACATGCTTCTTTAAAACCTATTGAGCCAGCGATTTTAAAGGCTATTTCAGAAGAGTCAACATCATGATAACTTCCATCATGTAATGTGACTTTTAAATCGACCATAGGATACCCAGCCAGAACACCATTTTCCATAGCCTCAACAATACCAGCTTCAACAGATGAAATATATTCTCTAGGAATACTTCCACCAACAACTTTATCCACGAATTCAAAACCGCCACCTTCTCCAGTTGGCTCTAGATCAATAACAACATGACCATATTGACCTCTACCACCACTCTGGCGAACAAACTTACCATGAACATCAGTTACAGTTTTTGAAACGGTTTCACGGTAGGCAACCTGTGGTTTACCAATATTAGCATCAACTTTGAATTCCCTTAATAAACGATCAACAATAATTTCTAAATGAAGTTCTCCCATCCCAGCAATAATAGTTTGACCAGTTTCTTCGTCAGTTTTTACTCTAAAAGTAGGATCTTCTTCAGCTAGTCTCTGTAATGCCATACCTAATTTATCTTGATCAGCTTTACTTTTTGGTTCAATAGCAACATCGATAACTGGTTCAGGGAATTCCATTGACTCCAGAATAATCGGATGATCCTGATCACACAATGTATCACCAGTGGATGTATTCTTTAATCCAACAGCAGCAGCTAAATCACCTGCATATACATCATCTCTTTCTTCACGATGATTAGCATGCATCTGCAAAATACGTCCTACTCTTTCTCTATTATCTTTAGTAGAGTTATAGACATAAGATCCAGCACTTAACACACCTGAATAGCACCTAAAGAAGGCTAATTTACCAACATAAGGGTCAGCCATAATTTTAAAAGCCAAAGCTGAGAAAGGTGCTTCATCTTCAACTGGTCTAGTTACTTCCTCATCAGTTTCAGGGTTAATACCTATCATCGGAGGAACATCTACAGGTGAAGGCATATAATCAACAACAGAATCCATTAATAATTGCACACCTTTGTTTTTAAAAGCTGATCCACATAAAACAGGTATAAGATCTACATCAATTACTGCTTTTCTCAATAATGCCTGAATTTCTTCAACAGTAATTTCTTCACCTTCCAGATATTTCATCATTAAAGTATCATCTTTCTCAGCCAGGGCTTCCATTAATATTTCTCTATATTCACTGGCCTGTTCCTGGTACTCTTCAGGAATATCTGTTCTTTCATATTTAACACCTAGATCATCATCATATATAATAGCTTCCATAGTAACCAAGTCTATAACACCAGTAAAATTATCTTCTTTCCCAATAGGGATTTGTACTGGTATAGCATTTGCTCCCAGCCTTTCTTCCATCATTTCTACAACCTGGAAGAAATCAGCACCCATTCTATCCATTTTATTAACAAAAGCAAGTCTAGGAACCTTATATTTATCTGCCTGTCTCCAGACAGTTTCAGATTGAGGTTCAACACCTCCAACAGAACAAAATAAAGCAATCGCTCCATCAAGAACACGTAACGATCTTTCAACTTCAGCTGTAAAGTCCACGTGTCCGGGCGTATCTATAATATTTATACGATGGTCATTCCACTCACAGGTAGTAGCAGCTGAGGTAATAGTAATGCCCCTTTCCTGCTCCTGTTCCATCCAGTCCATAACCGCGGCGCCATCATGAACCTCACCTATTTTATGCACTTTTCCAGTATAATATAGGATACGTTCAGTTGTAGTAGTCTTGCCTGCATCAATATGTGCCATAATACCTATGTTTCGAGTTTTATTCAAAGGAAATTGACGGGCCATCTACTCCCCCTCCTTTCATTTATTATAATCTTATAATTCCTTATTTTTACCACCTGTAATGTGCAAAAGCCCTGTTGGCTTCAGCCATACGGTGTACTTCTTCTCTTTTCTTAACAGCCCCACCAGTACTATTTGCAGCATCAATTAATTCATTAGCAAAACGATCTGTCATAGTTCTTTCTCCCCTTTTACGGGCAGACTCTACAATCCATCTTATAGCCAGACTTAAACGTCTACGATCATTTACTTCAATTGGCACCTGATAGTTAGAACCTCCAACACGACGTGACTTAACCTCTAAAACAGGTCCTACATTTTCTATAGCCTTTTTCAAAACTTCAATACCCTGGTCTTCTGTCCTTTCAGAAATTATATCCATAGAATCATAAAATATGCTTTCAGAAAGACTCTTTTTACCGTTTAACATTAGTTTGTTGATCATTTTAGTAACTACAACGTTATTATATATAGGGTCTGGGTCAACCGTTCTCAGGTCAGCTCTATTTTTACGCATTTATTTCCCCCCTTTACTTTGGTTTCTTTGCTCCATATTTTGAACGCCCTTGTCTGCGGTCATCAACCCCAGCTGTATCAAGCGCCCCTCTGACAATATGATATCTAACACCAGCTAAATCCTTAACCTGCCCCCCACGAACAAGAACCACGGAATGTTCCTGCAAATTATGACCAATCCCCGGAATATAAGCAGTAACTTCAATACCATTGGTCATTCGTACACGAGCAACTTTTCTTAAAGCAGAGTTGGGTTTCCTGGGAGTCATAGTTGAAACTCTTGTGCAAACGCCTCTTTTCTGCGGGGAGCTCTGTAACGCTGGTGCTTTAGTTTTTTTAGCAACGTCTTTCCGACCTTTTCGGATTAATTGACTAATTGTTGGCATAAGTACACCTCCTTCCAATTACTTCAACAAAGCAGCACATGCAGCTGATACATCAATTCCACACGCTCTACCTAATCTCAATTTACTCTCAACTGTAATAACAGAAACACCATTTTCCTTACTTATTCTACAAACCTCATCCATTATATCTTTATCTGCATCATTAGCCAGAAAAACTCTATTTGCTTTTCCTGCTATAATAACATCAATTGTTTGCTTTTTCCCAACAACTTTATTCTTGATTTTACACAAGTCCATTAGTATCATCACATATCTTCCTCCCCGAAGATAAGTTTAACCAACACACACTTAAGTATTTTAACACCTTCACCTACCATTGTCAACATATTATTTAATAGATTTAATAAAAATATTCATCTATCACTAAATAATTTTCTTGACATGTAATTGTTCCCTTAAAATTATATTAAATTAAAGTTAAAAATCTAGTTATATTAGCTGAAATATTAGCTTAGCCAATATAACCAGATTAAATTAATACTTTGCAACTTTTATTATACTAGCTTTTACAGATATTAATCGAAGGAACATTAAAAGTGTTCTAGTTTCGACTGAAAGAAAGAAGTTGGTCAACAAATCTTGTCTGAACGAAATGCAATGTAGTGAGTTTGATTTGTTACTTCTTGATTGATGGAGAAACTGGGAATTAACACTTTTCTGTGAGTGAGATAATATCTGTAAATGCGACCACTCAAAAATTTAATCAATTGTTGGTTTTCTAAACTTCTTCCATTACATCATCCATCATATTTGTTAAAGGGACTCCATTTTCATCTACCATATCTATATCCCTATATCTTCTCATACCAGTTCCAGCCGGGATTAGCTGACCGATGATTACATTTTCTTTTAATCCTACTAATTTATCTACTTTTCCCTCCAAGGACGCCTCAGTTAACACTCTTGTTGTTTCCTGGAATGATGCCGCTGACAGGAAACTATCTGTAGCCAATGATGCTTTGGTAATTCCAAGTATTTCAGGGTTAACTATAGCAGGTTCACCATTATTAGCTATAACCTTTTCATTAACTTCCCTTAGTTCATACCTGTTTACTAGACTACCAGGCAAGAAACCTGTATCTCCTGGATTAAGAACCTTAACTTTGCGCATCATCTGTCTGATAATTACTTCAATATGTTTATCATTAGTTTCAACACCCTGTGACCTATAAACATTTTGTACTTCTTCTAGTATATATTTTTGAACTACTTCTTCTCCCTTTACTTTAAGTAATATACTAGGATCCATCGGTCCTTCTGTTAATTTATCTCCAGTTTTAACATAGTCCCCATCTTTAACACTTATTTGTGACCCATAAGGAATTTGATAGGTTTTTTTCTTACCATCATCATCTTCTATTACAACCCTACGACTATTCTTTTTAGTTATTATCTTAATATAGCCTGATTTTTCGGTTATAATAGCCTGCCCCTTTGGCGTCCTGCCTTCAAACAACTCTTCTACTCTTGGAAGACCCTGGGTAATATCATCCCCGGCAACTCCACCAGTATGGAAGGTTCTCATAGTAAGCTGTGTTCCTGGTTCTCCAATTGATTGTGCAGCTACAATACCTATAGCTTCACCAATATCAACCAACTTACCATTAGCAAGATTCCTACCATAACATTTACGGCAGACCCCATGCTTTGTTTGACAGGTAAAGGCTGAACGAATATTAACCTCTTCAATTCCAGCAGCAGTTATTTTTTTCATTTTCGTCCTACTGATTACTTCATTTTTCTTAACAATTACATCTTTTGTTTCTGGATCTATAACATCTTGTGCAGCTACACGACCAATGCATCTTTCATTAAGTGGTTCTACTGCACTATCGCCCTTTCCACCAATAGCAGATACTACAACACCCTCTTTTGTACCACAATCATCTTCACGAATAACAACATCTTGTGAAACATCAACGAGACGTCTAGTTAGATATCCAGAGTCAGCTGTCCTAATAGCAGTATCAGCTAGACCCTTTCTAGCGCCATGTGTTGAAATAAAGAACTCCATAACATTTAGTCCTTCACGGAAGCTAGAACGAATAGGTATATCCAATATTTTACCAGACGGATCTGCCATCAAGCCGCGCATACCTGCCAACTGGGAAATCTGTGATGTATTACCACGGGCACCGGATATAGCCATAATATATATATTATTATCTTTATCAAGATGAGCAAGCAGTGCGTTTGTAACATCATCTTTTGCTTTATTCCAAATATCAACTACTTTATGGTACCTTTCATTTTCTGTTATAGCACCGCGTCTGTAATGTTGTTCAATATTCCAGACCTCTTCATCAGCTTTTCTCAGTGTTTCATGTTTGCTTTCTGGAATAGATGCATCTGAAACAGCAACAGTAATACCTGACCTTGTTGCAAAATCATAACCTAGAGATTTGATTTTATCCAAAGACTTTGCAGTCGCGTTATTACCATAATTTTCCTGCAAATCTGCAACTATCTCACCTATGGTAGCTTTATCAACATGTTTATTTATAAATTCCGTTTTTTCAGGTAAAGCCTCATTGAAAATAACCCTACCAACAGAACTTTCTATTAAAACACCATCAATTCTAATTTTAATCTTGGCCTGCAAACTAATCTTATTTGTATCATAGGCCCTAATTGCTTCATCTGGAGAAGCAAATATTTTGCCTTCACCCTGCTCACCTTCCGCAATTGTAGTAAGATAGAAAATACCAAGTATCATATCCTGTGTTGGCACTGTTACCGGATGACCATCAGCAGGTGCAAGTAAATTGCTTGTGGAAAGCATTAATACTCTGGCTTCCGTCTGTGCTTCTGCAGAAAGAGGAACATGAACAGCCATTTGATCACCATCAAAGTCAGCATTATAGGCAGTACATACTAAAGGATGTAGTTTAATGGCTTTACCCTCTACAAGTATTGGTTCAAAAGCCTGAATACCCAGCCTATGCAGAGTCGGAGCCCTGTTTAGCAAAACTGGGTGGTCCTGAATTACCTCTTCCAATACACCCCAGACCTCACCGTCAATACTTTCAACCATTCTTTTAGCATTCTTAATATTATGAGCTAAACCTTGATCCACCAGACCTTTCATTACAAAAGGCTTGAATAATTCCAAAGCCATCTTCTTAGGTAGACCACATTGATGTAATTTTAATTCTGGCCCAACAACTATAACAGACCTGCCTGAATAATCAACACGCTTACCTAATAAATTCTGGCGAAAACGCCCCTGTTTACCCTTAAGCATATCACTCAAAGATTTAAGTGGCCTATTCCCCGCACCAGTAACCGGTCTTCCCCGTCTACCATTATCAATTAATGCATCCACAGCTTCCTGCAGCATTCTCTTTTCATTCCTAATAATTATTTCAGGGGCACCTAAATCCAACAATCGTTTTAAACGGTTATTTCTATTAATAACACGCCTATAAAGATCATTTAAATCAGAAGTAGCAAATCTACCGCCATCTAATTGAACCATAGGTCGAAGATCAGGCGGTATAACAGGCACTACCTCTAAAACTAAACATTCAGGTCTTACACCGGAATTATTTAGACCGTCCATTACTTCTAATCTTCTAATAGCTCTTTTACGTCTCTGACCAGTAGCCTCTTTTATCTCTTTTTTAAGAGTTTTTACTTCTTCAGCCACTTTAATCTGAGCTAACACTTTTTTGACAGCCTCTGCACCCATACCAGCATCAAAGCTACTGCCATATTTGTTATAGGCTTCTCTATATTCACTCTCAGATAATAATTGTTTTCTACTTAGTGGTGTTTCTCCTGGGTCTATTACTATATATGAAACAAAATATATTACTTTTTCTAAAGCCCGTGGAGACATATCTAATATCAAACCAAGCCGACTTGGTATTCCTTTAAAGAACCATATATGTGTACAAGAAGCAGCTAATTCAATATGGCCCATTCTTTCACGTCTTACCTTGGAGCGAGTAACCTCTACCCCACAACGATCACAAACAACACCCTTATATCTTACTCTTTTATATTTTCCACAATGACACTCATAATCCTTAGTAGGACCAAAAATCTTTTCACAGAAAAGACCATCTTTTTCTGGTTTTAATGTCCTATAATTAATTGTTTCTGGTTTCTTAACTTCACCCCTGGACCAATCACGTATCTGTTCTGGAGTTGCAATACTTATTTTCATCGAATCAAAGTTATTGACATTAAACAAGGGTCTCTCCCCCTTCCTTTTTATTCATCATCTTTTTCATCGTCAGAATCATTATTAAGGGTTAAATCCATATCAAGACCTAGTTTCTTTGCAGTATCATTAAAATCTTCTTCATCTTCGGCAATTTGGAGCTCTTCTTCATCTTCAGTAAATATTTTAGCATCAAGACATAAACTCTGCATTTCTTTTATTAATACCTTAAATGACTCAGGTATGCCTGGTTCTGGTACATTTTCACCTTTAACAATCGCTTCATAGGTTTTGACCCTACCCACAACATCATCAGATTTAACTGTTAGCATCTCTTGAAGTGTATAAGAAGCACCATATGCCTCTAAAGCCCAAACCTCCATCTCGCCAAATCTCTGTCCACCAAATTGTGCTTTACCACCAAGTGGTTGTTGTGTAACCAGAGAATAAGGACCAGTGGAACGGGCATGTATTTTATCAGCAACAAGATGATGGAGCTTTAAGATATACATATAACCAACAGTTACTCTATTATCAAAAGGCTCTCCAGTCCTGCCGTCATGTAAAACAGTTTTACCATCTCGGTCTAGACCAGCCTTTTCCAGCATATCTTCAACATCTTCCTCCAAAGCACCGTTAAATACTGGGGTTTCTATATGAAGTCCAAGTGCCTTAGCTGCCATCCCAAGATGTACTTCCAGTACCTGACCTATATTCATACGAGATGGTACACCCAGAGGATTCAGTACAATTTCTACTGGTTCACCATTAGGTAAAAAAGGCATATCTTCTTCAGGTAAGATTCGAGAAATAACACCCTTATTACCATGACGTCCAGCCATTTTATCTCCAACAGATATTTTACGTTTAGTAGCTATATATACACGGACTAATCTATTAACACCAGGTTTAAGTTCATCTCCCTGTTCACGAGAAAAGACCTTTACATCAACAACAATACCTATCTCACCATGAGGTACTTTCAAAGAAGTATCGCGGACTTCCCGTGCTTTCTCCCCAAAAATAGCTCTTAACAGTCGTTCTTCAGCTGATAATTCTGTTTCACCTTTAGGGGTAACCTTCCCAACCAGAATATCTCCTTCTTTTACCTCGGCACCTACCCTGATAATACCCCTGTCATCCAGGTTTTTAAGAGCAGCTTCTCCAACATTAGGAATATCTCTGGTTATTTCTTCAGGCCCAAGTTTAGTATCACGAGCCTCTGCCTCATGTTCTTCTATATGAATAGAAGTAAAGGCATCTTCCTGAACTAATCTTTCACTAATTAAAATCGCATCTTCGTAATTGTAGCCTTCCCAGGGCATAAAGGCAATCATGGTATTTCGGCCTAAGGCCATGTCTCCATGTTCTGTCGAAGGACCATCAGCAATAATTTCACCTTGCTCTACCCTACCGCCCTTTCTAACTATCGGGCGTTGGTTTACACAACTACCTTGATTAGATCTTTTAAATTTCATCAATTTGTAACTATCTATATTTCCTTTATCTGTTTTTATTAAAATCTGATCACCTGTAACCTTAACAGCTGTACCAGAGTTTTTAGCCAATATAACAGCACCTGAATCTTTAGCCGCTTTATATTCCATACCGGTACCCACTATAGGGGCATCAGGTATTAGTAATGGTACAGCCTGACGCTGCATATTGGCTCCCATTAAAGCCCTATTGGCATCATCATTTTCCAGAAAAGGGATCATAGAAGCAGATACACCGACTAACTGTTTTGGAGAAACATCCATATAATCTACTTTTTCCGGAGAAATCTCCAATATATCTCCCTTAAAACGGGATATAACATGTTCGTTTACAAAATGCCCATCCTCATCTATTAATTCATTAGCCTGGGCAATTATATATTTATCTTCTTCATCTGCAGTCAAATATTCAATATTATCAGTAGGTTTACTGTCAACCACCGTACGATATGGTGTCTCAAGAAAACCAAATGGATTTATAGCAGCAAATGTACTCATTTGACCAATCAACCCAATATTTGGACCCTCAGGAGTCTCAATAGGACATATTCTTCCATAATGCGAATGATGAACATCACGGACCTCAAAACCAGCCCTATCTCTACTCAAACCACCTGGTCCAAGTGCACTCACCCTTCTTTTATGAGCAAGTTCAGATAATGGATTAGTTTGATCCATAAATTGTGACAACTGACTGCTACCAAAGAACTCTTGAATAGATGCTACTACAGGTCTAGTATTTATCAAGGTCTGTGGTGTTACAACAGCTATATCCTGTATAGTCATTCTTTCCTTAACAACACGTTCCATTCTGGAAAGACCAATTCTAAATTGGTTTTGTAGTAATTCCCCAACAGTCTTAAGACGCCGATTACCCAAGTGATCAATATCATCTATTATAGCATCAGGGTGGTTATCAATCAGTTTTAGTAGATATCTAACTGTTTCAACTATATCCTTTTTATCGAGACAACGTTTATCTGGATCAACATCAATTTCTAGTTTCTTATTTAACTTATAACGCCCAACAGCCGCCATATCATACCTTTTGGGGTCAAAAAAGAGTAAATTTATCAAATTCTTAGCACTCTCTACTGTTGGCGGTTCTCCAGGTCTTAATCTTTTATATAATTCAATAAGTGCTTCATCAGTAGGATCTGTATTATCCCTCTCAATTGTATCCTGCATAACTTCATGTTCATCGAATACTTTCAAAAGGTCAAAATCACTATCATAACCTAAAGCCCTAAACAAAACTGTTGACGGCATCTTTCTGGTACGATCAACACGAACAGACACTATTCTTTTTTTATCATATTCAAATTCAATCCAGGCGCCCCTATTAGGAATAATATTAGCAGATATTAATCTCCTACCATCTTTTGTTCTTTCCTCATCAAAATATACACCAGATGAACGGATTAATTGATTAACAACTACTCTTTCGGCACCATTAATAATAAATGTACCCTTATTAGTCATTAATGGGAAGTCCCCCATAAAAACTTCCTGCTCTTTAACCTCACCTGTTTCGCGATTAATCAATCTAACTTTAACCTGTAAAGGAGCAGAATAAGTAGCATCTCTGTCACGGCATTCTTCAACTTCATAATTAGGATCTCCTAAATAATAATCCACAAATTCCAGAATTAGATTTTCAGAAAAATCTTCAATTGGTGAAATTTCTTCTAATACCTCTTTTAATCCTTCTTCTAAAAACTGATCATATGATTCGACTTGTGTTTGAATTAAATCAGGCACGTCTAGTGCATCTTCAATCTTGGCAAAACTATATCTTTTTCTCCTTAAATTTGCCATTTTTGCACCCCCAGGATAACAATTTTATTAAACATTATATAAAGCAAGGAACCAACCTTGCTAATAACAACTATAGCATCATAAGTCTATAATATAAAAATATCAATAGATATTTGAAGTGTATTCCTTAAGTAATTACTAATAAAAAAACAGTCATTTATATTATAACCTTGATTGAAAGCACATATACATCGTACATAGGGTCAAAAAAAATCCAAATTAGAATTCTATGTATCCAGCCTTATTAGAAAGTTATAAGTATAAACTAACCATTATATCAGAATGTTATCGACAATAAATAATATTATCATAATATAGTTAGCTTGTCAAAAAATATTTTTACTCAGAAGGGAAAACATCAAAAGTGAAGAAACACCCTGAATACAATCAGGGTGTTTCTTAATCTTTATATATTCATCATATATAAAGATTAATCCGATAGCTAACTACCGCTAACCAGGGACTGGTTTTTAGGTCATCCTTGAGGCCTAATCGAATATGGTCATACTAAAGCCTACATCGCGTAATATTAATTAAAGGCTTTAGTGAGGGCTTCTACTTAAGTGAGGAAGCACTGCCCTCTTCCATCTTAAACGCAAGGTTGAGGCCAGTATTACCGAATCGACTTGGGTCAAGCGGCACTAAGCTACTGCATTCCTTATAAATTTATACTAACTACTTTAATTCTACAGTAGCGCCTGCTTCTTCTAATTTTGCTTTCATTTCGTCTGCTTCTTCTTTGCTTACCGCTTCCTTAACATTACCAGGAGCTTCATCAACTACTGCTTTAGCTTCTTTTAAGCCAAGTCCTGTAATTTCTCGAACAGCTTTGATAACATTAATTTTTTTGCCGCCAATCTCTGCTAGGAATACGTCAAATTCTGTTTGCTCTTCTTCCTCAGCACCAGCACCAGGCATAGCAGCCATAGCAACTGGAGCAGCAGCACTAACACCAAATTTTTCTTCTAATTCTTCTACCAATTCAGCTAATTCTAATACAGTCATTTCTTCAATAGCTTTCATAATTTCATCTTTAGTCATTTTAAATAAACCCCCTTATATTTTTAAACCATAATTTGAATTAAATCCCTATTTATAATCATTTAAGCCTTTTGTTCTTTTATCTGATTCAAGACTTGAACCAAACCTCGTAGATTACCCTGCAAAACATTAACCAATCCAGTAATTGGAGACTTCATCCCCGCAAATGCTTTCGCCAACAGAACCTCTCTTGGAGGTATCTCAGCTAAAGATTTCACTTTATCTAAACTAATTACTTCACCACTTAATGCTCCACCTTTGATTTCTAATTGATCATGTTCTTTTGCAAAGTCAACTAAGATTTTCGCAGGTGATACAGCATCATCAATACCAAAAGCTATAGCAGTCGGTCCCACAAACATCTGGTTAAGATCATCCCGTTCTGCTTTTTTAGCAGCAATTCTAGCCAAGGTGTTTTTTACAACTTTATATTCAACACCGGCTTCTCTTAGCTGTTTTCGTAATTCAGTAATAGATGCAACATCTAATCCTTTATAATCAGTAACTACAACAGACTTAGCAGCTTGTAATTTCTCAATAACCTCATTAACAGCAGCTTCTTTCTCTGGTCTTGCCACCTTTTCACCCCCTCAAAAGTAAACAAATTACCTGTACAATAAAAAGTCCCACCCATAGACAGGCAGGAGATATATTTTATATGAAATACTTTTAAATTCATATATATATAACCTCGGTAGGAAATTAAGCCACTTGGACACCTACTGTCTATGGTCTATAGAATTATTCAATTGTTATAAACAACTTTATTATAGTATCATATAATAGATAAAGTTGTCAATAGTTTACCTTCCAATCAAAGTCATTATTTCTGATGGATTTACCTTTATACCAGGTCCCATAGTAGACGAAATAACTACACTTCTAAGGAATCTACCTTTAGCAGACGCTGGACGTTCCTTAACAAATGTATCCATAATTACTTTGAAGTTCTCTAAAAGATCTTCAACTGAAAAAGAGACTTTTCCAATAGGAAGATGCACTATACCTGCTTTATCAACCCTATATTCTATTTTGCCAGCTTTAATTTCCTTTATTGCCTTAGCAAGATCAAATGTAACTGTACCAGCCTTCGGGTTTGGCATTAGTCCCTGTGGACCAAGTACTCTACCTAATTTTCCAACTACACTCATCATATCCGGGGTAGCAACTGCAATATCAAAATCTAGCCAACCACCTTCAATTTTTTCTGCTAATTCATCTGAGCCTACAATATCAGCACCGGCATCTTCTGCCTCTTTTACTTTTTCACCTTTTGCAAAAACAGCTACTTTTACTTCACGACCTGTACCATTAGGAGGTATAACAGTACCCCTAATATTTTGGTCTGCATTTTTCGGGTCTACCCCTAATTTTACATGAAGTTCAACTGTTTCATCGAAATTTGCAGTAGAAGTTTCTTTAACTAATTCTAGAGCAGATAGTGAATCATAAAGTTTCTCTCGATCTAACTTCCCTAGTGTTTCTTCAAATCTTTTACTATGTTTTGCCATGAAAATTCTCCTCCTTGTGGTTAAACGGAAAATATCCTCCCACTTATTTAACAAATCTAAAATTCTAAAGTTATTTTTTTAAAATCAATTCGCTTTTAATATAAAACTTGTAACACTAAAACCTACATACTTAAAAATATTATTTAACAAGTATCCCCATACTACGAGCAGTTCCCTCAATCATACTCATTGCAGTTTCAAGACTACCGGCATTTAAATCTGGCATTTTAATTTCTGCAATTTCCTTAACGTCATCTTTGCTTATGGTAGCTACCTTTTCAGTATTCGGCCTACCTGAAGCTGAATCTATACCTGCAGCCTTTTTAATTAAAATAGTAGCCGGAGGAGTCTTTGTAATAAAGCTAAAAGAACGATCAGCATATACTGTAATCTCTACAGGTATAATCATACCAGGTTGATCCTGTGTCTTTGCATTAAAAGTCTTACAAAATTCCATAATATTTACCCCATGCTGTCCTAGAGCAGGACCTACTGGTGGTGCAGGGTTAGCCTTACCTGCAGGAATTTGCAGTTTTATATTTCCTATAATCTTTTTAGCCATTCATCTTCCCTCCTTTATATATTATGATTTTTCTATCTGATAAAATTCTAATTCAAGAGGGGTTTCCCTACCAAACATGGAAACAAGCACTTTAGCTTTCCCCTGCTGTGGATGGACCTCCTGAACAATACCTACAAACTCCTCGAAAGGACCGTCTACAACCTTAACTTTATCGCCTTCACCGAAGTCTGCTACAGCTCTCTTTGCCTCTAATCCCATAGTTCGTAAAATATGACTAACTTCCTCCGGTTGTAGTGGTAATGGTTTTGTCCCACTACTTACAAATCCTGTTACTCCAGGAGTATTCCTCACAACATACCAAGAGTCATCAGTCATAATCATCTCTGCTATTACATATCCAGGGAATATTTTCTTGCTTACAATTTTTTCCTTCCCTTTCTTCTTCTCGATTTTTTCTTCAGTAGGAACTAAAATCCGGAAAATTCGATCACTCATGCCTGTAGTCTCTATTCTTTTCTCAAGATTAGCCTTAACCTTATTTTCATGACCAGAATAAGTATGGACTACATACCAATTTTTTTCTTCTGCCATAATAAAGGACCCTACTTATAGTAGAACCCCCACCTCCCTAGTTACATAATTAACGGTGTAATTAGATTACTCAACAGAAAATCTACTACGCCGATAAAGACAATCATCGCTATAATAGTCACAATAACAACTAATGTGTTTTTGCTTAATTCTTCACGATTAGGCCAATTAACTTTTTTTAATTCAGCCTTCACTTGACGAAAAAACTTAGCAACCTTACCCAAAAAACTCTGTTTAGCCATACGGTTTCACCTCAAATTATATAATTTACACTTCCCAATAAAGACCTAGATTTAAACAGTTATAAATAAGTAATTAAGCTATATTATATAGGTTTAAAAATAAATTATATCTATTACAATATCTATATATATAGATGAAATTATTCCCACCCTATTAAATTAGCTAAAATATTTATAGAAACTATCTATATTATTATCATGGTACAATATGGCAGTATTTATACCTTATTTTGTTTCACGGTGAACGGTGTGATCTTTACAAAATTTGCAATATTTTTTGGTTTCAAGACGTTCTTTATGCTGTTGTTTGTTCTTTGTAGTAGTATAATTTCGATTTTTGCACTCTGTACATTCTAATGTAACTATATCTCTCATACAGTTCCACCCCCTCAATATTTCTATAGGTGCAACATAAACTAATTTATCACATTCCAAAGTCAATGTCAATAATTTTTTAAGCATGTGCCTTAAAAGACACATGCTTTTTTTCAGAAAATAACTAAGCTATCATTAATTATACTGTTCAAGAGGCCCCAGCAATCTAAGCCAAGGAATATATTCCCTTATTATATACTCTTCAAACACATATTTATAATTTACTCAAAGGATTGTATCTCCTAGCAAATTATTTTATTAATACCTACTCGACAATTTCAGTAACAACACCAGCACCAACAGTATGGCCACCTTCGCGAATAGCAAATCTTAGTCCTTCTTCCATAGCTATAGGAGTAATTAAGTCTCCAGACATTTCAATATTATCTCCAGGCATTACCATTTCTACACCCTCTGGAAGATTAATTATTCCAGTTACGTCTGTTGTACGGAAATAAAACTGTGGTCTATATCCATTAAAGAATGGTGTATGTCTTCCACCCTCTTCTTTTGATAATACATATACCTCTGCTTTAAATTTCATATGAGGAGTAATACTTCCTGGCTTAGCCAGTACCTGTCCCCTCTCAATGTCTTCTCTTTTGACACCCCTTAACAATGCCCCAATGTTATCACCAGCTACTGCTTCATCAAGCAGCTTCCTGAACATTTCAACACCAGTTACTACTGTCTTTGTTGTATCTTTAATACCAATAACTGCAACTTCGTCTCCAGGATGTAGTGTTCCTCTTTCTATTCTACCTGTAGCTACTGTTCCACGTCCAGTTATACTGAATACGTCCTCAACTGGCATCAAGAATGGTTTGTCAGTATCTCTTTCTGGTTCTGGAATATAGGAGTCAACCTCATTCATTAGATCAATTATCTTGCTGCCCCATGGGCCTTCAGGATCTGAACTCTCTAAAGCCTGTAAGGCTGATCCTACAACTACAGGAATATCGTCTCCTGGAAAGTCATATTCGCTTAATAATTCCCTTACTTCCATTTCTACTAGTTCGATTAATTCTTCATCATCTACCATATCTGCTTTGTTTAAGAATACTACAATTGATGGTACACCTACCTGATTAGCAAGTATAATGTGCTCTCTAGTTTGCGGCATTGGACCATCTGCTGCAGAAACAACAAGGATAGCCCCATCCATCTGTGCAGCACCTGTAATCATATTCTTTACATAGTCAGCATGACCTGGACAGTCAACGTGAGCATAATGTCTAGTTTCTGTTTCATACTCAACATGAGCTGTCGCTATTGTTATTCCTCTTTCTTTCTCTTCAGGTGCATTATCAATTGAATCAAATGCCCTAACTTCTGCTCCACCATGGTTAGCTAATACAGATGTAATAGCTGCTGTTAGTGTTGTTTTACCATGGTCAACATGACCAATTGTTCC
>JBDNGI010000481.1:0-5613 GCA_041689345.1 Halanaerobiales bacterium | reverse complement strand
TTTCATAGCTTGAGTGAAAGACTATGATGGGAAGAAAGGGTAAAACCACTATAATCAGAGAGGATTATCTTTGGCTGAAAGTAATCCATAGCTGGTCTATCCTTATGCATTTCGGAGTTTAATCCCAGAAAAAAATAGCACCTCCTGATTGATATGCTATGAGTATCGAATATTGATGAGTGTTGTCTATTTTCTGTACGGGATTACGGTTATACCGTTATCATTAGATGAGTGGGTTATTTACCATAGCTGCTGGAGATTTAGTGCTCCCAGGTCTTATAGATTCCTGGAAATTTTAGATGGTAGGGTCTGATTTATGGGTATTAACCAACCAGAGTGGAACCGCGAACCTTCGTCTCTGTATAGGGATAAAGGTTTTTGTTATATATAGATAAAAATATTTGAGGGAAACAATTTTTAATGATTTTGTATGATTTTTATTTCTTTCAAATGATATGAAAATAGTGTTTATGATATTATAAATAAGAGAGGGGCGGTAAGTATGTTAAGGGTATACAATACTCTGACCAAGGGGAAAGAAGATTTTAAGACAATTAAAGAAAATCGGGTTATGATGTATGTCTGTGGGCTTACTGTACAAAATTACTCACACCTGGGACATATCAGGAGTGCTGTTAACTATGATGTTATTCGTAGATATCTGGAGTATAAAGGTTATGGTGTTACATATGTTCAAAATTTTACTGATATAAATGAGAAGATAGTGGCACGTGCTAAAGAGGAAGGGATGACAACTGCTGAGCTTGCAGAGAAATATACTGGTGCATATCTTGATGATATTGAAAAATTAAATGTCAGAAGGGCAAGTAAGTATGTAAAAGCGACAGAGAACATCGATGCAATAATTGATATGATAGAGAAGTTAGTAGATAGGGGTTATGCCTACGAGGCAGATGGCAATGTATATTTCAGTGTAGATAAATTTGAGGGTTATGGAAAGTTATCAGGTAGAAACCTGGAAGATATGCAGGCAGGTGCTAGGATTGAAGTAGTAGAGGAAAAGAAAAATCCAATGGACTTCGCTTTATGGAAAAAAGCCCCTGAAGGTGAAAAAGAATGGGAAAGCCCCTGGGGTAAAGGTTGGCCTGGTTGGCATATAGAATGTTCAGCCATGTCCACTAAATATCTTGGTGAAAGTTTTGATATCCATGGTGGAGGTTCGGATTTAATTTTCCCGCATCATGAAAATGAGATAGCTCAATCTGAGGCCTGCACAGGTAAGGAACCCTTTGCTAAGTACTGGCTTCATAATGGATCAGTTAATTTAAAAGGTGAAAAGATGTCTAAGTCTTTGGGTAATTTCTTTACAACAAGGGAGTTACTAAAGAAATTTACTGGTCCAGAAATACGTTATTTCTTATTAACGAAACACTATCGGTCTCCTATCGATTTTACACTAGAAGAAGTGGAGAATGCCAGAACCAGTATGAAGAGAATTATTAATACAATTAATAATCTGGAGAGATTTATAGATAGTGCGATTGAAAAAGGTGGTCAAACTATAGAAATAGACGAAGAGGAATTTGTGGATATATCTGCAGCAAGGCAGAAGGCCTTTGAAGAATCTATGGATGATGACTTTAATACAGCCCGAGCTATCGGTGTTATACACGAATTAGTCAAAGATATAAATAAATTAATAAACGTTCAGGAATTTGTTTTAACAGAGAAGAGTTTACTTCTAATAAAAGAAGCCTATAGTTTACTTAATCAATTTATGGATATATTAGGTTTAGATTTGTCAAATAATCAAGAAAACAATGCAGATGCAGAAATAATAGATAAGCTTATCACCCTGATGCTTGATGTAAGGGGAGAGGCCCGCGACAGCAAAAATTGGAAATTGGCTGATATGATTCGTGATGGGCTAAATAACTTAGGATTTGTAATCAAAGATACCCCTCAAGGTGTTGTCTGGGAGAGGGAAAGTGATGTATAGTAGATTTTATAATAAAGAATATTCTTTTGGTATAGTATGGAGAAGGGAAGTGGATCTATAATGTATACTGAGAAAGAGGCTGGCCTATTATCACCAGGATTATTGGCATATATTGGTGACGGTGTTTACGAATTAATGGCCAGAAAATATTCCCTTGAAAAGGGTCACCGAAAATTACATGACATCCATCAGAATACAATATACCTTGTTAATGCATCTTCTCAGGCTAATCTTTTAGCAGGAATAGAGGATTCTTTGACAGAAAGAGAAAAGGATATAGTCAGACGAGGTAAAAATGCTAAGACAGGGAATATACCAAATAATGCCGAGATAATGGCATATAGAATGAGTACAGGTTTTGAAGCCTTGATTGGATATCTACATCTATCTAATCAAGAGGATAGGCTTGAGGAGATCTGGGACAAGATAGTATTATTTCTGGAAGAATAATTCTAGCAGTTAAGCTGACTGGTAAATATATTTGTTTATTGCAAGAGGAATATAGTATCCAACTGGACTGTGAATAACTTAGCCTAGGAATGATTCTTGTTCTGTAGCGACTGTTACACTGCCCTCTTCCATTATATACGCAAGGTTGAGGCCAGTACTACTGCATCGATCTAGGTCGAAATAGACTGGAGGCACGGATGCCGGGAAGCCTGTTTTCCAGAACGAAGGAGACAGCACTGCGCCTTCTTTTAAAAACGCAAGGTTGGCTCAGTATCAGTTCATCGAGAACAAGCGAGGTCGACTGAGTGGCAAGTGGAAGAATAATAATTATTCCGGTTATAAGAAGGTTAATGAAACGTATAACATAGGAATATTTTAAATATAATATGGGGAGGAATATTAATGAAGAAGGGTTATGTGGGTAATGGTAAAGTTGAATTAATAGCTGGTGGCGGAAAGATTTATACTGATACCGCCGCCAGATTTGTACGCTCCGAAAGGGATTTAGAGGATATAATTAGTACTCCTTATTCCAGTGAATTGGTAAAGAGAATTATAAACAGTGGCCATGAAGCTGCTGTTGAGTTTGATTTTTTCATCTTCGGTATTGAGGGTTATGCCCGGGTTACAGAGGTGCAGTTGGTCAGGAAAAGGCTGGCATCTTATATGATTAAATCAGGCCGTGCAGATAAATCTGGTAAAAGGTCCTTTGATATAGTAATACCAAAAAATATAGATAAATTTCAGGCTGAAGAATCCTTTCCGGTAGATAAGATTACATTACAGGATGGGACTCCATTATCAGAGTACTTGTCAGATGATGAAAAAGAAGTTCTTCTATCGTATAATGCTGATAAGATAATGGGAATGATAGAAAACTGGTATAATCAAGGTGTAGATGACGGTCTTCCTGAAGAGGATTTGAGATATTTAAAACCACAGGCTACAGAGTTTAAGGCTTTGATTGGTATGAATGCTCATGCCCTCAGAGATTGGTTCAGAATTCGTTGTTGTAAGAATGCTCAAGGGGAAATCAGAGACATGGCAAATAAAATGCTCAGTATTTGTAAAAAAACAGCGGTAGATCTTTTTGCTGATGCCGGTCCGAATTGCATTAGATTAGGATATTGCCCGGAAAATGAAATGCAGCATAAGGACTGTAGGGGCAAGATAGTAACCAAGAATGAGGCTCTGGAAATATTAAAGAAACACAGTAAAAAAAATGAAAACGTAGCGGCTGCCCAAGAAAACTTATAGTGAACGCTTCTCGAAATCATTTGGGTTAATTAAGAAATTTTGTAATATTTTGGAATAAATCACTAATAAATAAGAGTGGGGTGGTTTGATGGCAAAAATTGAAGGTCGTAATCCGGTTTTTGAAGCACTTAAGGGTAAACGTAGTATTGATAATATGCTTATACAAAAGGGAATACATGGTGAGATAATTGACTTGATAATTGACGAGGCTGGTAAACAGGGTATTATGCTTGAATGGGTCTCTAAAATCAAGCTAGATCAGCTGTCAGAGTCGCATTCTCATCAAGGGATTATTGCTTTTGCTGCAGAAAAACAATTGGTCTCACCAAAGGAAATAATAGATCATGCAAAAAAAAGCGGAGAGGATCCATTTATAATAATATTAGATCAAATACAGGATCCGCATAATTTTGGAGCTATTATCAGGACTGCATATGCAGCAGGGGCACATGGTATAATATTCCAGGAAAAACGTGCAGTAGGTATAACTCCTGTTGTCGTAAAAAGTTCGGCTGGTGCTATTGAACACATAAAACTGTCATTGGTAACTAATATAAATAATGAAATAGACAAGTTAAAAGAGCAAGGTGTATGGGTGGCAGGAGCAGATATGGATGCTGAGCAAAGACATTTTGAGGCAGACCTAAAGGGTTCTCTGGCCATTGTAATAGGTAGTGAAGGTGAAGGGTTGCGTAGATTGGTAAAAGAAAAATGCGATTTTCTTATTAATATACCAATGCTTGGCAAGTTGGGATCGCTAAATGCATCAGTGGCTGCTGGCGTGGTTATTTATGAAGCATTACGACAGCGATATTAAAAAAATAAAAAATATCATAATTTTTCGGTTCAGGTGAAGCAAGAACCCACCCCAAGCAGTCTTCTTTATCTAAATTTGTTACTTTATTTTATTATTAGATATAGCTTGACTAAGTCATATTTAATAAGTATAATAGTAATGTATGATGTACGGTTATATAAGGATAGGGGGGGTCTGATTGAGGGGTAATGTACAGAAAATAGAGTATGAAGACTATTCTGAAATGAATGATGAGGAGTTAATAGAGTTAGTACAAAATGGAGATAGGACTGCTGAAGAGACACTAATAAAGCGTTATAAAAATTTTGTACTTGCAAAATCTAGATCCTACTTTTTAGTAGGTGCTGATAGAGAAGATATAGTTCAGGAAGGTATGATAGGCTTATTTAAAGCCATCCGCGATTATAAGGTTGAACGATTGGCTTCTTTTAGGGCTTTTGCAGAATTATGTATTACTAGACAGATCATCACTGCCATAAAGGCTGCTACTCGTCAGAAACATCAACCATTAAATTCATATATATCACTTAATAGACCTATATATGATGAAGAGTCTAATCGTACATTACTAGATGTTTTAAAGGGAAGTAAACTGACCAATCCTGAAGAGTTGATTATAAGTCATGAAACATATGATTTAATTGAGAGTCAAATTACTGAAATGTTAAGTGAATTGGAATTAGATGTTTTACAGGAATACTTAGAAGGGAAATCTTATCAGGCTATTGCTGAGGCCCTGGACAAGCATGTCAAATCAGTTGACAACGCTTTACAAAGGGTAAAACGAAAGTTGGAAGTATTTCTAGAAAAACATAATATTTAATTTCTTAAAAAAATAGTGAAATCCCACCTTTTTAGGTGGTTACATAAATAGTTTGCTTTATTGTAGTGAAAAAATTTGATTCTGATTATATTGGGGACAAATTAAGGAGGAATTTTTAAAATGGCAAAACAAAAGTTTGAAAGAACCAAACTACATGTTAATATAGGAACAATTGGTCATGTTGACCATGGTAAAACAACACTAACAGCAGCTATTACATCTGTATTAGCTAACCATGGTGGAGCAGAAGTTAGGGCATTTGATTCAATTGATAATGCACCTGAAGAGAAAGAAAGAGGAATAACA
>JBDNGI010000480.1:0-4633 GCA_041689345.1 Halanaerobiales bacterium | reverse complement strand
TCTTCGAAAGCCATAACTAATTCAACAACATCAAGAGAGTCAGCACCAAGGTCATCAATAAAAGAAGCCTCTGATGTAATTTCTTCGGCATCAACTGCTAATTCCTCAACGATAATATCAACCACCTTTTGATACACTTCTGCCATTTATACTTCACCCCCTTTCAAATAGATCTTACTAAATATAGTATTTTACATTACCATACCACCATCAACATTTATTACTTGACCATTTATATAATCTGATTCAGGTGAGGCCAGAAAACATATTAAATTAGCAACATCTTCTTGTTTACCAAATTTATTTAATGGTATAGAAGAAAGCATTTGTTCTTTAACATCCTCGGATAAATTTTCAGTCATATGTGATTCAATAAATCCAGGTGCAACTGCATTTGCAGTAATTCCCCGACTGGAGACTTCTTTTGCTACAGACTTTGTAAAACCAATTACTCCAGCCTTTGATGCAGAATAATTAGCTTGACCTGCATTACCCATAACACCAACTACAGAAGCAAGATTAATTATTTTACCAGCTCTTTGTTTCATCATTGTTCTTATTACAGCTTTAGTACAATTAAAAACACCCTTTAAATTTACATTCATAACTGCATCCCAATCTTCTTCTTTTAAACGTAATAGCAAATTATCCCTTGTTATCCCCGCATTATTTATAAGTATATCAATTTGATCAAATTCTTCAAGACTTTCCTTTATCAATTTATCAGCTTGATCAAAATTTGAAATATCAGCTTCTATCATCACCGCTTTACGACCTAATTTTTCGATGCTAGCTACGACTTCAGCTGCATTATTTCTTTCACCGTCAAAAGGATAATTAACTATTATATCAGCACCTTCTTCAGCTAGTCTTAGAGCAGTTGTAGCACCAATTCCTCTGGAACTACCAGTAATAAGAGCAACTTTACCTTCTAATCTCATTTTATTTATTACCCCCTTATATTATAATATACATATTTACTTTTTCAAAATAATAAATCTAATTTTTTTCGAAAATAATTCAGATCTTTATTCAGGGTATATAATCCCCTGATTATTGATATATATAATCGTCTGCTTAAATAAATTTACACAGACAAAGAAACCCTAAAGACTTACCTTACAGTTTATTATGGAAAATTTTTATATAATAAAATAAAAACTTTATAATTTCTTTAAAAGTTTATCTAAACTCTTAAGATTTTCTACATTATAGGCATTAACTGATCTATCTATTCTTCTCATTAGACCTTTTAAAACTCTACCAGGTCCTACTTCTATAAAGGTATCTATTCCACTAGAAATCATTAGATTAATCGATTCAACCCAGCGGACACTACCGCTTAATTGCTTTATTAATAATTCCTTTATTTTAGCTGGTTCTTCTACAAAATCAGCACTAACATTTGCAACAATAGGATATTTAGGACTACTTAACTCTATTTTGTTAATAACATTTGCAAACTGCTCCTCAGCTACCTTCATCAAAGATGAATGAAAAGGTCCGCTTACATCTAGTTTTACGACCTTTTTAGCACCTGACTGTTCAGCAAGTTGACCTGCTTCAAAAATAGCCTGTTTTTCACCTGAAATAACCAGCTGACCTGGAGAGTTATAATTGGCTATTTCACAAATACCATCTACTTGCTGACATATCGATATTATTTTTTGATCATTAAGTCCAAGAATAGCTGTCATTGCACCTTGATCATCAGGAATAGCCCGGTTCATGATAAGTCCCCTCTGTCTTACTAATTCTAAACCATCTTGAAAACTAAAAACATTGGCCGCAGCCAATGCGGAATATTCTCCAAGACTATGCCCAGCAACTATTTCTGGGTATATATCTTTGTTATTTAGTATTTTATTAATAATATAACTTATAATAAATATAGCAGGTTGCGTATTTTGGGTATTATTTAGTTTATTTTCAGGTCCAGTAAACAATAATGTTTTTAAATTAATATCCAGGATATCATTAGCATTGTCCATAATTTGTTCTGCTTCAGAAAAGTTATTTACTAGTTCTTGACCCATACCAATGTATTGAGAACCCTGTCCGGGAAATAAAAAAGCAATTCTGCTCATCTAATTACTCACCTCTAAGATTTCTATATACTTGGTCAGCTTGACTCATAATTTCTTCAATAATATCTTTTACAGGCTTGATTTCCTTAATCATACCAGAAATTTGACCTGCCATTACACTACCCTGATCAATTTCTCCTTCTATCACAGCTATTCTTAATTTACCTGCTCCAAATTCCTCTACTTCTTCTTTAGAGGCACCTTTTTTCTCTAAATCAGCCATGGCTTTAGATAATTTATTCTTTAGGTTACGAACAGGATGACCGGTTGATCTTCCAGTAACAACAGCATCTCTGTCTCTTGCATTAATAATTGCTTTTTTAAAATTATTATGTGCAGTACATTCTGTTGAACAAACAAATCGTGTTCCAATTTGAACACCATCAGCACCCAATGCAAGTGCAGCTATAAGTCCGCGGCCATCAGCAATACCACCTGCAGCAATAACAGGTAAATCTACAGCATCTACTATCTGTGGTATTAACGCCATAGTTGCTAGATCTCCTATGTGGCCACCAGCTTCATTACCTTCTGCTATAATTGCATCAACATTTAAACGCTGCATTCTTTTAGCTAATGCTACTGATGGGACAACAGGAATTACTTTAGTACCAATTGCTTTAAATCTGTCTATATATTTACCTGGGTTCCCCGCACCAGTGGTAACAACTGGTACTTTCTCTTCAATGACTAAATCTACTATATCATCTACAAAAGGAGATAACAACATAATATTTACAGCAAAAGGCTTATCTGTTTCCTCTTTAACTCTTTTTATTTCCAGCTTTATTACATCTGCAGGGGCATTTCCAGAGCCAATAACTCCTAATCCGCCAGCTTTACTAACTGCAGCAGCCAATTCCCCTGTTGCAACCCAGGCCATACCTCCTTGGATTATTGGGTATTTTATATCTAGCAATTTAGTTAGATTATTTTTTGAAATCATATATTATACACCCTCATTCCATACCATAGCAGTAGAAGCCCAGGTTAATCCAGCTCCAAAGGCAACTAAGACAATAGTATTACCATCTTTGACTAATCCATTTTCACGAGCTTCATAAAGAGCAATTGGAATAGATGCACTAGATGTGTTTCCGTATTTCGGCAAATTAATAAATACCTTATCTTCTCCGAGCTTAAGTCTATTTGCTGCCGCATTAATTATTCTAGTATTTGCTTGATGTGGTACAAGTAAATCTACATCTATAGGACTCAGTCCAGCTTTTTCAAGTACATTAACTGAAGCTTCCCCCATAATTTTAACTGCAAATTTAAATACTTGATTTCCTTCCATCTTAATATAATGCTCTTTTTTTTCAATAGATTGTTTACTCGAGGGCTTTAAAGAACCTCCAGCAGGGAGATAAAGGCTTTTACCACCAGTTCCGTCAGCACCAAGTTCAAATGCTAACATACCCCCTTTTTCTGTTGCCTGTAGAATAGCAGCTCCGGCACCATCACCGAATAAAACACAGGTTCCACGGTCTTCCCAGTCTGTTATCTTAGAAAGGGTTTCAGCACCAATTACAAGGGCATTTTGATATACTCCTGTTTCAATAAACTGTGCCGCAACACTAAGACTATATACAAACCCTGAACATCCTGCTTCTAAATCAAAGGCAGCAGCTTTATCTGCGCCAATTCTCTCTTGAATAAGACATGCTGTTGCAGGAAATGCCATATCTGGAGTAACTGTAGCAACAATAATTAAATCAATATCTTTAGCGGTTAGCCCCGAATCTTCCAGAGCCTCTAATGCAGCTTGATAGGCTATATCTGATGTACTTACATCATCTTCAACAATATGTCTTTCTTTGATACCAGTTCTGCTGGTAATCCATTCATCATTTGTATCCACTATCTTTTCCAGATCTTTATTTGTTAATACCTTAGGTGGAACATATTTTCCCAGTCCTGTTATTGTAGCTTTTCTAGCCAATATTATTCACCATCCCTATTAATTTCACTTTCTATAGCTTGCACAACATTATTCTTTACTGTATCTCTGGCCACTTTAATGGCATTCATAATCGCTACTTCATCTGAGCTACCATGGCTGATAACTACTACTCCATTTACACCTAATAAAGGAGCACCACCATATTGCCGATAATCAGTTTTTTCTTTTAAAAATTTAAGATAAGGTTTTAACAATAAATAAGCAAATTTTGTCCTTAGATTCTTAGAAAAGGCATCTTTTAACAACTTAAACATTAAAGAGGCAATACCCTCAGTTGTCTTTAAAACAATATTCCCTACAAATCCATCACAGATTACAATATCACAATTACCATTAAAAATATCTCGTCCCTCTACATTACCAATAAAATTATCTAAACGTTGGTCACTTTCAAAAAGAGAATTAGATTCTTTAACTAAGTGATTTCCTTTTTCTTTTTCTTCACCAATACTTAAAAGTCCAACTCGAGGATTATCAATATCCATTACATCCCTAGCATATATCTGTCCCATTATTGCAAACTGTAGTAGATTCTCTGCTTTAGTATCAGTATTAGCAACATTGTCAAGTACTATAGTCTGAC
>JBDNGI010000479.1:0-4575 GCA_041689345.1 Halanaerobiales bacterium | reverse complement strand
GGTAGTAATAGCGGAGGGGCCACACCTGTTCCCATTTCGAACACAGTAGTTAAGTCCTCCTGCGCCTATGGTACTGCGAGGGAGACTTCGTGGGAGAGTTGGTCGCTGCCGAATCTTTTTTTATTTTAATAGGTAATTTACTCCATTCCTTATAACACTTCGGTTCTACCTCCTATAATATTCAATAAAAGCTACATTTTCAATTTTAGTTAATTTCTAATATTGACTAAACTTTAATCTTATATTTAAATTATGTAAAAACAAATTTATTTAATTGTTTGTTTTACCATGTAAATTTTTCATATAATATGATATAATAATCTTATGTAAAACTATGAATGATCGAAAAGTGTTAATTAGGGATTAAAAAGAATGAAACAATCTAAGGGTAATTATTTAATTTACATACAACAAATTATTATGCAATAAATAATACTTAATTCAAGTCGAAATGTAATAAATTTTAACTAGAGTAAATTATTAATTGAAAGGTTTAGTTGGATTTAGTGGGAGGCTGATTAAACTAAATGAAAAAACATTATGTTCTTATAATTCTTTTGTTATTTATATTAACTACTCAATATGTACAAGCTGAATTTAATCTGATTTATGATATAAATAACGGCTTGATCGATCGTAAATATAAATTAGATAATGATAATTCGCGGTTATTTATCCATGAATTTCATGTTAAGGGTATATATGTAAGTGGGTGGGCTGCTGGTTCTAAAATTATGGAAAACTTAATTGAGTTAGTGAACAACTCTATTATAAATACTATGGTGATTGATATTAAAGATCAAGATGGATATTTAAGTTACTATTCAAATGTCCCGATGGCTAAAGAAATTGGTGCAAATAAAAGGAAAATAAAAAACATACAGGGATTAATCGATCGATTACAAAAAAATGGAATTTATACGATTGCCCGAATTGCTGTTTTTAAAGATATATTGTTAGCCAGTAGAAAAGAGGATTTTTCTCTTGTACTATATAATTCTGAAAAAGATGAAACATATCGAAGTAGTAATTGGGTAGACCCCTCGGTAAAGGAAGTCTGGGATTATAATATTATGCTGGCCAGGGAGGCTGTAAAAATAGGATTTGATGAAATACAGTTTGATTATATACGGTATCCAGCGCTTGGGAACGGATATATACAGGTTGCAATACCAGAAAATACATCTAAAAGTAAAATTATAAACCAATTCTCTCAATATGCACAGGATGAGCTTTCTGATTTAGATGTTCCTCTATCTGCAGACGTATTTGGTTTAACTACAGCGGTAAAAGGCGATTTAGGAATTGGCCAAAACTTTACTGAACTTGCAAATATTATTAATATTATTTCTCCTATGGTCTATCCTTCACATTATAGTGAGGGAAGTTATGGCATTAAATTACCAGAAGGTGAGCCATACAAAGTGATTTATCGTAGTCTAAATGATGCTAAAGAGAAAATAATTGGGAGTAGTCATATTAATATAAGGCCCTGGTTACAGGATTTTTCAATAAAACATAAATATACTTATAAGGAAGTACTAGAACAGATTAAAGCAGTTGAAAATTTAGGAATTAAGGAATGGTTATTATGGAATCCAAGTTCAAAATATACAGTAGAAGCGCTTAGGTATAAGCACTTTAGGTAAGAGTACTTGGTTTCTTAGTAAAAAACTTGAGATAAGATTTATCCTATATCTTTGTTTTTATTACAAATAGCTGATTAGTATAGATGCAACCACTTTAGATAAGGTGGTTGTTTTTTTATCAAAATATTCTCCAGAAGACTCAAGACTCTCTTGAAATTTTGTTTTTGGTTTTAATTTAGGGTTTATATTGAAGTATTTTGTATGATAATGAATATTATGGTTATAATTATAGTAGTAATTTTTATTTTTCTACTTGATTTTTTTTATAGATGTAGTATTATATATATAGAAGGTCAAAAAAAGTCAAAGACAAACTATCCTGATTTATAATGATAGGAGGTAGAATTTATGGCTAGTCTTTCAGATCAAATAGAAAAATATTTGCGTGATCTAATAAGGGAATATAAGGGTGAAGTTGAGATAAAACGGAATCAACTTGCTAATGAATTTAACTGCGTACCTTCTCAGATTAATTATGTACTGGAAACCAGGTTTCCTTTAGAAAAAGGTTACGTTGTGGAAAGTCAACGTGGTGGCGGTGGTTATATAAGAATAATTAGACTTAAGATTAGTTCTGAAAAAGAACATATTAAAAAACTCATTTCGGGTTTGGAAGGACCTCTTGCACAAAAAGATGCAGAAGCAATTATATCGCGTTTATATGAAAATGATTTAATAAATTTAAGAGAGAAAGTATTAATGAAAGCCGTAGTGAATAAAAAAATAATAAGTCTAAATTTACCACATAGGGATTATGTTAGAGGAAGATTATTAATGGCTATGCTTGAAGTAATACTTAAGATTAATAATAAGGGGGGGAAGAGTAGAGATGAAATGTTAGCGTTGTAATGATAGAGATGCTTCTATACATCTTACAAAGATTGTAAATGGGGATAAAAATGAAGTATATCTTTGTGAAGAATGTGCCAGAGAAACCGGGCAGTTGCCGTTTACTGGTAATAATCCTTTTGCTTTTCAGAACTTATTAAAGGGTTTAATTAATCCCGATGTTAGTCCTTATGGAGAATATCAGCAAGATTATAACTGTGATAATTGTGGATTAACATATAGTGATTTTAGCAAAAATGGTCTATTTGGTTGCTCGGAATGTTATAATGCATTTGTAAACAAACTTGATCCAATTTAGAAACGAATACATGGTAATAACAGACATAATGGTAAGGTACCTAAAAGAAGAGGTGGAACATTAAAGATTAAACGAGAAATTAGAGAGCTTAGGCAAGATATGCAGAAGTCTGTTGACAATGAAAACTTTGAAAAAGCTGCAGAAATTAGGGATAAAATTAAAAATCTTGAAGATCAAATAGATGGGGGTGAGGATAATAATGTCACTGAGGAATCAAATAAATAATAATCTAATTCGGTGGATTTCTGATCAGGGGCCAGAAAATGATATTGTACTTAGTAGTCGTGTTAGATTAGCTAGGAATCTAGAAAATTATTCATACCCCAATATAGCAGATAATGAAGAAAGGGGAATTATAAATCAAAAAGTATGGAATGCTTTATCAGAAAAGAACAATATGGATCTACACTTTATCAAAATGGCTGATCTTTCTGAATTAGAAAGAGAATTATTGGTTGAAAAATACCTAATAAGCCCTATTCATGCTAAGCTAGATAGGGAAAAAGCTGTGATTATAAATGATTATGAAACAATTAGTATTATGGTAAATGAAGAAGATCATATTAGAATTCAAGTTCTAAGTCCTGGCTTACAATTAATTAACGCCTGGGAAAGTGCTAATAAATTAGATGATAGATTAGAAGAGAAATTAGATTTTGCTTTTTCGGAAAAATGGGGTTATTTATCAACGTGTCCAACAAATGTAGGTACTGGACTTCGTGCTTCTGTAATGGTACACTTGCCTGCATTAAATTTTACAAATAATATAGGCAAGATGTTAGGGGCTATCTCTCAACTGGGTCTAGCAATAAGAGGCTTGTATGGAGAGGGTAGTGAGTCAGTTGCTAATATTTATCAAATATCAAATCAACTGACCCTTGGTCATACAGAAACTGATATTATAGATAATTTGACTAGTATTACTAGGCAAATTATAGAACAGGAGAAGAACTCGCGGGAGCGACTTTTACAAGAAAAAGGTGTTCGAGTAAAAGATAGTATAAAGAGATCACTTGGTACATTAAAATATGCGTATCAAATCCCTAGTGATGAAGCAATGAAATTATTATCAAATGTAAAATTAGGAATAGATATGGGTATAATAGAAGATGTTGATAATAAACTATTAAGTGAATTATTGATTTTAATAAGACCGGCTCATATACAAAAATTAAATGGCGAAGAACTAGACAGCATTGAGAGAGATATAAGAAGGGCTGAATTAATTCAAACACGGTTGAATATGTAAATATAGTATTTTTGCTAAACTTGTATTCGATATATTAATTATGAGATTTTTAAAGTAAAAAATATTAAATCATAAATATAGGAGTGATAAATATGTTTGGAAGATTTACTGAAAGAGCACGAAAAGTCTTAAGTCTTGCAGAACAGGGTGCAGTTAGTTTGAATCATAATTATGTTGGTACAGAACATATTTTGATGGGCTTAGTTAAAGAAGGCCAAGGTATTGCCTTTAAAGCACTGAGTGATGGGGGAGTTACAGAAGAAAAAGTTTTAACTGAAATAAAGAAAATCATTGGAGAAGGGAAAGAACAAGTAGATAAACCTGGGAGTCTTACTCCAAGAAGTAAAAAGGTATTAAATCTATCGATGGATGAAGCTCGTAGACTAGGACATAACTATATCGGTACTGAACATTTATTATTAGGATTGATTAGAGAGGGAGAAGGTGTTGCTGTTAGAATTCTCGCTGATCTTGCTGGTGATCTACAGGGGATTCACAAACAAATCATTGAACTATTAGGTGGACAGAAT
>JBDNGI010000478.1:0-5045 GCA_041689345.1 Halanaerobiales bacterium | reverse complement strand
TTTACCTTGATCTCTTGATTCTCCCGTAGATATGACCATACTGCAAAGGGGATATCCAGTGTTTTTTTGTTGGAAAATTTAATATCCATAAATTATCACTATGACTATATATATATGGTCTTCCTATACAAATCAAATTTTGACATTCCCTTTTGATAATCTCTACAATCTACTATCCATTGTATTAGATTTAAAGCATATTCTTTATATACAAAAACCCCTATCCCGAGGAGACTCTCCTGAAATAGGGTTTAGATAGACCCACCATAATAAGCTCATCAATATCAATTATCTTTTCAATAATTCCTATCTAAACTTATTGCTACCATATGTATAAGCCGCAGGTCTTTAAAATATTTCATGTAAAAAAAACCATTTCATTCTCTGAATACATGAGCTAGATTTAACTCTAAATCACTTAAGATACTAAGAGAAACTTTATCCTCTTCCAGATAAACAGCCGGCTTTCCATATGCATTATGCTCATTAAGCAAATATACTTCAACTGTCTTTTCATTATAATCTACCAGCCAATATTCTTTAACACCATGTCTTTCGTAAAGATCCCTTTTAACCTTTCTATCTCTACCCGCTGAAGAAGGGGATATTATTTCGATAATTAAATCTGGTACTCCTTTACATCCCCTCTTATCAAGTTTTTTCTCATCACAGACAACTACTATATCAGGCTGTACAACTGTATATATATCTTCATCCTTTTCTTCTTCTTTAGCTAATCTTACATCAAATGGTGCATCATAAACTTCACATGCTTTATCAAATAAATAATTTGCAATTTGTCTTAATAATTCTGCTGAAACTTTCTGATGTATACGAAAAGGTGCAGGTGTCATTATATAAATCTGACCATCAATTAACTCACATTTCTTCTCATCAGACCAGTTTAAATAATCCCCATATGTATATTGGCGATTCTTTGCTGTTTCCTTGATAAAGTCCTTATTATCATCTTTTTTCATAACTTGCACCTCTTAAATATAATTACTTCTTCCACAATTTCCCTAGATCGATACTTAAAGGCAGTTATTAGTTCTTTAGCCGTGAACCTCTACTTCAAGTATATACCATTTATTTACTATGGTCAACTATAATTAAGTAAAATAAAGTGAAAGCAATTAATTTTTAACATCATCTTTAGCCAAAACTGATGCTGCTATATCAGCCATTACAACCATACCCCTAACTGCTATTTGCCATGCTGATGAGATTCTATCTGTATATTCATATTCTAAAAGTGCACTTTCAAGAAATATAACTGCCTGAGGAAATAATCTCGCTATGGTTGCCTCTTCCGGAAAAGTAGCATCCAATAATTCATAATAACCGTATTTTATCCTACTAACAACATTATCCTCTATAAGTTTTTTAATTTGACGACTGGAAAAACCGATGTCATTTAGTTCAGATGTTTTTAAAATACCACCATGCTTATCAAATTCTTTATAAAGAATATCTAACTTATCCATAATCGCACCTCAATGTACGCATTGATAATCGCACTGCGTATAATTTAGTGTAATTATATCACATATAACTATTGGCAGTAATTGTTATTTTATTTTCGTATAAAAAATACTGAGCTTGGTTCTCGACTTTTCCAAAGACTTAAATTCCTGTCCGTCCGACAGTAAATTTTACCTTACGAAGATTGGATACTCCAGCGAACCCGCCTTAACAAACTCTGACTGTTGATCATATAGACCTACCCGAATCCTATAATTACCCTCTTCTGCAAAGAGAATATTTTAAAGTAATTTTGATGGGTATGGCTCAATTTAACATTAAAAATATCTGATTTGGATGTGGCCAACACCTTATTATCCCTTAATATTTCCGTAATTTGAAAAAAGCCATCTTCAGCCTGTTCCAGATCATCCCAGATCCATTTGTTCACAACATAGAACTCCTTACTAGATCCTATTTTAAAACCATGTAGTATTTTTTCTAATCCTGATTGCTGTACCTCTTGACAAATAACCGAATACTGTAACTTAACACAGATCATCTATATCACCTACCTCAACTGGAGCAGCTTCTAGCTGTGTAATATATGCTTCACTACTACTTTGATCATGTTTAAAGAGTTTATTCTGTACACTAGTGTCATAGTCTGAAGGATTAAAGAGCCAACGGGGATTTTTAAGAACAAGGTAAACCAACATGAAAACCATAGCCAGGGAGAAAATAACAGCTATACCAACTACTCCATAAAGCAAGACCCTCAGTAAATGTTCCTGGCCTCTTAAAGGCCACAAACTGGCTGCTAAGGTCGTCTCAATCCAGGCCAGATAGAAACCCGCCATCTGTAGTGGACTTTTAATAGACTTAAAATCAGAATCCATCTTCTCTCCTCCTTCATTTATTCTCTACGGAAACCTTACAGTTAAAGTTTTTCTAATTATTTACATAATTCTCTTTTATGTTTTATTTTCCTGCAAAAAACATAAGAAAACTAAAAAAGGCATACTATTACTAAATTTTAGCTCTAAAAAGAAAAAAGGTTAGCCTTTATAGCTAACCGAGAGTATATTTATTTATTTTTTTAGGGAAAGAGACTATTTATAAGTCTCCACTATCTTCTAAAACAACTTTAATAAATTCATGAATTGAAAAATCCGGATTTGGGTAAACAACTGTACTTCCTAGCTTCATTCTATCAGTCTGCATCTTACTATTGCGAATACCTTCTGCTCTTCTTATTGCCTCTTTCACATCATCTAAAGTTATCTGACTTAAAATTTTTTCAATAATTGCTTCATTCTTGATGTTATCTGTAGACGTAAGGCCATAAATTCTACGTACATCCGGTATATAGGCGTGATTCCGAGTCACACTTCGATTGTAATCTTCTTTATGCAATACCAGCCAAAGATCGAAATTTACACTACTATAAGCATGATAAATATGACGACCTGTTTTTCTTTTAGATGGCTTGAGTTTTTTATCTAGTTTATCACATATTTCAATATTTCTCTTAAACTCTACATCATTCAAATCATAATCAAACACTGCAGCGCTATCATACTCCTCATATCTTTTTTTCAAACGATGTGGAGAATCGATAAACATGTTGAACTTCACTACTTTTTGAGGAAAATTCTTAATCAATCTGGCTACATGATCAAGATACATCTTTTCTTGTTGTCCTTCACACATACACAAATACGTCTTCCTATAGTTCACCATCTTCATCCCCCTCAATACTATCTGAATTTAGCAGTTTAGAAAAGTCGATGAAGGGAAGCGCACCATAGTTTCCTTTAAAATAGTTGATTAGGAAATTATGATCATTTCTAACTTCTTCGGAGCCAAAATCAGCCAATGAATAAATCACGCTTTCATAAACACCTGTATCTTTTTCAACAAAACGAATCTGATCTCGTCTAAATATCTTATAATTCAAGTAAATCGGATTATGAGTTGTAAAAATCAATTGTGCCCCTGCTTCATTGAGTTCACTGTCATTAAACAAAGCTAAAATCCCCTTAATCAGCTCAGGATGAATAGCAGCGTCGAATTCATCTAAAATAAAAACACCACCTGACTTAAACAGCTTTTCAAATGGTATGGCAAAATCTACAAGTTTTAATGTCCCTCTCGATTCCATTAGCTCTGCAGGTATAACAATATTTTGATCGTTATACTTGTAGATGGATACAAGTTCCATGTTTGATGACTCTTTGTTCTCTGATTCTTTCGATTTAAGTGCTATGCCTTGCGGCCCAAAATCGGCGTTCTTTACAAATCCATCAAGTATCTTATTCCAAGCAAAAAAGTCTTTCTTTGGAATATCTCCCAATGAAAAAGTCAGATTCGTTTTCTTTAAAGTAAAGTCACTGACAACAAGGAGTTCTTCTTTAAAAAAGTCTATCACCAAGTCAGCTAACTCATTACTAATTGTACTTTTAAACGCTCTTGATAGAAATAATTCAGTTTCATCAATATTCTCATTTATTTTTTTTTCAAACTCTTTTAATAGCTTCTCGTTGAATTCAATCAGCGATAATGCCTTTTTTTCTTTATTGATCTGAATCTTATTTTCAGTTCTTGAATAAATCAATGTTTTTTGTGCAGACTTATCAATATAAGCAAGGAACTCCGACACAATTCTTCGAGTTTCTTTTTTAAAGATACTTACTTCAATTTCAAAGCCATATTGAAGCCTTTTTCCTCCAAAAACAAAGTCAATTTCAAACTTCATTGGCTTTTCCGTCTCTTGATAAGCAAATGGATATAGCTCAAGGTTTTTTAAGTTTAAAAAATCGGCTTCAAGCGTTCCTGATAACACTATGTCTTTCATCACCGCCAAAGACATAATAATATTGGACTTTCCACTTGCGTTCGCTCCGTAAATGACAGCAGAGGGTATTATTCGCATATCGTACTCTCTAATCAGATTATCATTAAGTGTCGTCTGTCTACCTGCTGCCATAGACAAACTGGTCATTTCTTTAAAAGATCTAAAATTTGAAAATCTATAATCAACTAACATTTAATAAACCTCCTCCATAAGACTATCTTTAAACTTATTATACCCTAAAGAGAAGGCTTTAACAACTTTAATTGAGTTTTTTTCTCAACTTTACTCAAAAAAACCCAGATAATATCTGATGATTAATAGTTACTCTCTTGTACTTGCTATTCCTTCTATTATCGAAATATCATCAATTGATTTTTTACTCTTATGATTTTATTCCATTGATATCTTTGTTATTTATTTTTAGACTTAAGTTATTTCGCAAGTAATAGCTTTTCCCACTACCCCAATTACCATTAATCATTACTGGATAGAAGGTAAGCTATTATCTTCTTCTTTAATCTCCCTATTTTTTTAAAATGATGATCACTTAAATGCAAGATCTTTAGACTATCTTTGATCTTATCCGAAGAAATACTGATTCTCTCCAGTTTGACTTTTGTAGTATTATGATATAAATATAATCCTAGTAACGTAAGTATAAATATTATAAAAATGATATAAAGCATATTTCCACCTGATCTCTTTTCCTGAATATCCTCTCCTA
>JBDNGI010000477.1:0-6751 GCA_041689345.1 Halanaerobiales bacterium | reverse complement strand
TAGCAACCCCTCCTTTTTGGTTAACAATAGCTATAATCTCCATTATATACTTCCTCCTTTATTCTTTTATATAAATGTTCTCTTACTCTATTATTCTATAAATAAATAATTTTCCCTCCTTTTTTTAATGTAAACATTTGTTAACATCTTCCCTTCTAAATATCAAATAAACTTCTCCCTTATCATTAACCCAATTATTTTTTTTGCTTAATTCCAGCCTGTCCAATAAAATGCCGTATAAAAGTTTTGCATTACTGCTTAAATCTCTGTAATAACTGCTGGTAAAAAGTTGTTTTGGTATCTGATAAAACTTATGCCGGTTAACTTCATAAATCTTATATACTTCTCTCTTACTCATAATAATAAAATCCTCCCTTTTAGTGGTATAATAGCACTTTCCACCTCTGGCAGGATAGCATTTAAAAATATTTACTTGTATTTACTATATTTTTCAGATATAATAAACACAATGGATATTTTTTTGAAGCCACCTGTCTAATAGGTGGTTTTTTCTTTTTTATTATAATTTAAATAATATATAGTGGTTAGAAACTAGTTTCAACACCAAAAGTAAGTCCTATTTCACTTTCACTTTGAGATTGTACCCAGGTTATACCACCTTTTATTGAAATATTCTCATCAATATGATAACCTAGTAAAAATTTACTTGCTAATGCAGTAACATTAGAATCTGACCATGAAATAAATTCTAATATATCATGCATAAATATTTTTTCACTATATTTTGTCCTAAAATCAGCAGAGATTAATAAACCTGTATTATACTCACTCTTTCTCATTCCTCCCAGAAAAAGTAAAGTTGATTCTTTAGTATTGGTGCTTTCTTCTGTATTTATTTTAAAACCACCCATAATATCAAATTTATTTGCACTTCCAATAATTGTGTCTACGATAGAATATGTCCCCTTGACCGCAATATTATCCCCTATATCAGCTGTTACTGTAATATCTAACATAGAGCCGCCATCAAAAATTGTATATGTTGTTTCACTTATATTTTCAGCAAAAGCAATAAATGACAAAATAAAAATATACCTAGACATAATGGACAAAAAAATTTGTCCATGGGCAGACTAATTGCCCAAGTATGTTTGTCATGCAATAGACAATCTTGGACAATCTATAACTAAATATGTTATAGATTGCATAACAGTATTAAAGGGGTGGACACAATTAACGAAAAATATACTATAACAGTAGATAAAGCTGCCAATTTATTAGATTGTTCAAAGAAAACCGTATATCGTAAATTGCGAGATCATACGTTAGATGGAAAAAAATCGAAGTTAAAACCGGTCTAAAGTGATTTATCTCTAAAGATTCAATAGACAAAGCTATCAGTGAAACGGAAGTTATTGATATAGCTGAAGTAGATAAAGAAGTTTCTCTTGAAGAATTCGAAAATAAATTTAAAGATATGATAAAAACAATCGTGCACGAAGAAGTGAAAGCAGTAATACAGGAAGAACAAGATGGATCAACCTTGGAATTCAAAAAAATAATAAAGCAAGAGAAAAATGATTCTATTTCTGAATTAAGAAAAATTGTCCGAGAAGAGCTTCAAGCGGTTGAAGATTCTCAAAAAGGATTTTTTGGATAAGATCAAAGAGATGTTTAGTAAATAATCTCTTTGATCTTTTTTACTTGGTGTAGTATATAGTATATATACTATATACTAAACTATATGATATTAAAAAAATTATCCGGATAATCCTTGTCAAATAGATAAGCATATGATATTGTTAAATTACAAATTACTAATTCCCCCTTAAGTATATATACTTAAGGGGGTGTATATAGATTGGGAAGATTTGAGGGAGTGTTCCTAAATTGTTAAGCAGATTTCAAGTTATGCAACATGTAAAAGATCTTATCATTGAAGAGTTTTCGGAAAAATACAGTGATAAAGTTATTTCTCATTCTGAAGTTAAGGATATTTTCGTGCAGAATAAATCTAAATGGAATTTGCCTAAAGTAACCCGTAATAAAGATTTTATTAAATTTTTGAAAGATAAGAAAATATTAAAAGTTATTACAGAGGAAGTGTCTTCAAATCAAAAGATCACAAAGTATGTATTTGGATCACCTAGTATTTATAAGGTTGCTGTGTCATTAAGACCGAACTCGTATCTGAATCATTATACAGCTGTCTATATTCATGATTTAACAGAGAATGTTCCGAAAGTTATTTATGCTAATCAAGAACAGACACAAAAATATATTAACGAAAATAAAGTTCTTGAACAAAAAAATATAGATTACGCCTTTTCGCAACCTATGCGAAAAACTAATCATATAACTAAATATAATAATAATAAAATCATTTTGCTTAACGGTAAAAATACTGATAGATTAGGGGTAGTAAACTCAATTATTAGAGGAGATAATTTACTCATTACAAATGTAGAAAGAACACTTATTGATATAACTGTTAGACCAAGTTATGCCGGCGGAGTAGAAGAGGCATTGAAAGCCTATAAATTAGCTAAGGAAAAAGTATCGATTAATAAGCTTGTTGCGTATTTAAGAAAAATAAATTATATTTATCCCTACCATCAAGCTGTAGGTTTTTATTTAGAAAAAGCCGGTTATAAAGAAAATGTCCTAAAGCTAGTCGAAAAACTAGGAAAAAGATATAGTTTTTATATAACTTATGATATTAAAGAAAAGCAATTTTCTGAGCGTTGGCAGCTATTTTATCCCGAGGGTCTTTAAAATGTTTTTTATAATTTCTAAAACATAATTAAAATAAAAATCATAGGTCTTTAATTCTACATCTTGGTTAACTGTATCTTGAACAGCAGTAAAGCTATCTCTATGAAATTCTCTTTGATCTTTTATTTGTTTGAGAAATTTTAGAGGTACTTTTTTTATTGAAAAAATTTCTTTTAATATTTTTAAATTCTCTTTATCATAAATATCTATAGAATGCTTGTCCATAATCGTGAATATATCAAAAAAATCTTTTGCTCTCCCTTTAATACGGTGAGAAGTAATTATTTGTTTATAGTCCTGCATTTGCTGACAAATAGAGCGTAGCTTTTCATACACAATCATAAGTGGAGTATATACATAAATAGTATAATAATCTAGTTCATGAGGTACTCTGTCTTCGGTATACTCATACTTACTAATATCAACTTTAAAATTTCTATGATTCATTTCATTAATAGGAATAGCTTGCCTTTGAAAGTCCTCTAGTTCTTTCCCCTTGGATTCTAATTGTACCCATTTTTCGTGGTCGAGTAACTTAAATTTTAGTTGATAACCTCCCCAAAAATCTTCTTCAGGAACTTGAGGTCTTTGATCTAAAAAAATATCAAATATATAATAACCGTTTTCCTCAAATGTAGATGTTAATGCTGTTTCTAAACTTGCACTTACTTCTTGTAATGCTAAGTGATACTCTTTAAAAGATTTTGCCATAGATACATCTATGTCAGTTGATGCTCGAGCAGAAACATCATAAACATAATTTAAAGCGTTACCTCCTTTTAAGGTGAATATTTCCATTAATGTATCATCAGAAAATAATGATATGATTACGAGTTTTCGAATTTCATCTAATTGATTATGTAATGCAGTACTCATTATTATATTACCCCTTTTTACCCCTTTTTGGGCTTTTTTAGAGTCTTCTTAGGCTTAAATAGTAGTTTACTATGCTTAGTGCGTTTGACGTCTTTAAAATGAAAATAATAGGTTCTAGATATAATTCTATAAATACTTATAAAATCCTTGGGAGAAAATGAAAAATTAAACTTCGCATAGCATTTCTTTTGCGAAGTTTAATCAAAATTTTGATTTTCAGCTCTGACAGCCGATTAGATAAAATTAGAGTTTTTACATTTAGGACATTTGTCCTCCGCTTACGCTCCGATACTTCCAAACCACCTTGAGTCAAATATACAGTTTTTTCAATTGATAAATTATTTGAGATATATAATTCGCACCTAAGTTTTTCACTTTAGGTTCTTACGCATCAAGTGTTATTTTAGTAATATGTTTCTTACTAGTACTAAGTCTAAAGACATTTATGACATTGAAACATCGAAACAAGCCAAATATATCAGTCTTTGCGTAAAATCCTCACTTTATTAAAAATAGTGCTGGACATTTAACCACCCTTTAGATAATGTTAAATAAGGACATTTGTCCGCCCCTAATCAAATTCGACTAAAGAAAGATTATGTTGTAACATATAATTGTGGGGGGACAAATGTCCTTATTAAAGAATAATAAATATAGTTATATAAATAGTTAGTATAGGAATGTGGTGGAAATTAATTTTAATAAATCAACAACTTACAGTTTCTTGGCCTATCATAATAACAACAATAAAGACATAATGCGGGTGTTTATCCCACTGATCAAAAAATCATTTTTAAACTTTGAAAACAAGAATGATAAATTTTATGGAGATTTAACCCAGGTAAAAGAAAGTATCAAAGAAGAATTTAAACTTGATATTCCAATTGGAATGTTAAAAAGAATTGTAGAGCTAATAGCCAGTGATGATAAACGCATCCATTTATTTAAAGATAATCACATTAAAATTACAGAAAAAATAGTATTTGAATATGATAGTATTTTAGAAAAGAAAGCAGTTGAAATTGAAAAAATCAGTGAAGACTATAATGATTTCTTAATTAGCGAGGGAATAGATGATGCTCCTGACATTCTGGACTTTATAGAAAATAATAAAAAAGTTTTCTGTGAACTTATAAACGGGGATAACTGTAAAAATTGTAATGGAGAATATAGTCCAGTTGCCAGATATATTAATCAAATTAAAATAGATCAAGATAAATTCAAAATAATTCAGGAAATTTATTTAGGCTCAATAATTTCCTGTTACATTAGTACAGATATTTCTGATCAGAAGCTGGATAAAAAAGTAAAATTAGTTTTGGACACCAATTTTATCGTTAGTTTAATGGGTTTACACTCAGAAGAATCAAATATAACCTGTAAACAATTATATGATATTGCAAATGACTTTGGCTTTGAATTTATTGTTCTTGATATTACAGTTGCAGAAACCGGGCACCTATTATTTAAAAAAGCGAATGACCTTGGAGAGATCAAACAGGGGATTTTTGTTGAAGATGACTTTTTAAGTACCTGTTTGGAAAAAGATATTAATAAAACTGATCTGCAGCAAAAAGCCAGAAATATTAAAAAAATCTTAGAAAATTATTTTTCTTTAAAGATAATAGAGGTAGATGATAATTTAAAAAATAAAACAAGAAGAACAAAATTATATAAGGAATTGAGCAAAAGAAAATATAATAGAGAAGGAGCAGAACATGATGCAGTAGCAATTCTTTATACTAAAAAACTACGCAAAAATAAAGTTGAAAAATTTGAGCAGGCTAATTCGTGGTTTCTTCAGGATCAACGAGGTTATAGAAGAAGTTTGTATAATAATGATGGAGAATTAAGATTAAAAATTACTGCCAGTTTATTATTAAATATTTTATGGCTTGCTAATCCAGCAAAGAGTTTCAATCTTGATGATTTTGCCAGAATTAATCTCCTGGAATTAGTCCAGGTCAATCTGGCGGATGTTCTACCGGATACCAGGGAGATAAGCGAACTCAGTGAACATCTGGTTAAGTATCAGGGAGAAATTATTGAAGATGAGGAAGTTGCTTCATTAGCGCAGGCAATTTCCAGTAATTCATTGCTGCAAAAAGAAACAAAACGTTTAAATCTCTCAGCTAAAATTTCTGATAAAGAACTTAGAACTACTCTTAATGAAGTGCTGGAAGATCTGGAAAAACGGGAAGAACAAAAATATAAAATGAAAAATAAAAAGATAGAGGAAAAAGATAAGTTGCTGCTGCAGGAAAAGAAAAAGAGAATTGGTTCAATTAAAGAGAGGATCAAGAAAATTGGTGAAGAGCTGGAGGATTTAAAAAACAAAGGAAAGCTGGTAGAAAGCTATGTTAAAAATAGATGTAAAATAAATATTGGTCTGGCTGTTCTTTTATTGGCTGCAGTGATTTTTTCTGTATTCTGGAATGATAGAAATCAAATAATTAAAACTACTCATTATCTGGGGTTGCTGGCGATAATTGTTTCGGTTCTTGTGGGGATTTTAACTGCAATTGGACTTTTTAAAAGATCTTTCATGGTTGGTGCGGAGAATAATCATTATTTGGAGATTGGATATGATAAATTTAATTATCAGCCAGGGAGAAATAATCAGTTAATTGATAAGAAAGAAGAGCTGGGACAGGAATTGGAGGGGTTAGAGCAGGAGATCGGAGGAGATTTTTAATTAGGTTATAACTTATTTTCCGAACCCTTGAAAAAAATTAGATTATTTAAATTTGTTTCAGTTTAAATTAAGCAAGATTTCTCAAATTAATTGTAAATTATACTGGACAAGCTCATGACTATGTGAAGGAACAAAAAACCTAAACTTTGAATAAAATTTGGGTTTTTTGTTCCTTAACATATAACCAATTTAAAAACTAAGTCTTATATCAAATACAATACTTCAAATGCTAGGACTAAAGATGGTAAAAGAACAGCCTGTTTAATTTTTGATGAAATTCATGAATATGAAACATACGATACTATAAATCTTACTCCCTTCGCTCCACTGCAAATTCTAATCAAATTAGTCTACCTTGGCATTATCATATAAAAAACCAATAGCAATTCTAATTAATTCCGATTTATCTTTACCACTATGTCTAGCTAGTTCATTAAGCGTTTC
>JBDNGI010000476.1:0-5385 GCA_041689345.1 Halanaerobiales bacterium | reverse complement strand
TCAAAGGGATCGTTGTATTGCTGAAGATGGAGAGAATTTGGTTATCAATTTCCTCCCTTTCATTACTGATATAGAATGGGAAAATGAACAATTGGAAATATTAACGAGTGGAGAGATAGTTAAACCAGAGGCTTCTTTATTACTAGATCCACGTAGATTGGTAATCGATATACCAGATGTAATGTTAAGCGAATTTGATATAGATTTATCAGATAATGATTGGATTAAAGATATACGTGTTAGTCAATTTAAAAATGACCCTATTATTTTAAGAGTAGTATTGGAGTTATATCCAGACCGTTATTTACATCTAGCGGATAATACATTTTCGGAAGGGAGAATTGTTCTTCAGACTACCCGAAAAACTACCTTAGACGATTTGGCCTTTAAGGAAAACACTTTACAGTTTATCAGTGATAATCCGATTAGTCCTGATATATTTAAATTAGATCAACCTGATAGGTTGGTAATTAATATACTGAATGCCGTCAGGGGAGATGATTTTGCTGATTTGCTTGAACTTGGTCATAATATAGTGGAAGGCATCAGAACAGCTCGTTTCAATGAGGAGACTGTTCGAATAGTGGTAGATATGAAGAAAGATATAGGATTTCAATGGGAAGATGTAGTAATGGAAAATGGGAAAATAATGCATCTTATTAGTTTTAAAAATCAATTTGAAGAGATGTTAATAAGTGATTCAAATATAAAGACAGATATAAATCTTAATTTTACAGGTAATGTAAAATATGAACTTAAAAAGTTTACTTATCCAGATAGATTGGTAGTTGATGTTCATGGTATCAATCTTGAAGATGGTTATCAGATTCCAGAACCTCTAGGTGTAGTGAAATCAGTTCAAGTTAGTCAATTCAGTAATAAACCATATATTACAAGGTTTACCTTTGAGACTAATAATTATAATGATTATAAAGTATTTTCTTCAAATCCTGATAACTTGATAAACTTAAGTTTTATTAAGGATAATGTTCTGCCACAGGATAATTCTCTGAATAAGTCTCAGAACAAGGATAATAAAAAAAGCAGGGTTCAATCAGATATCATAGTAATTGATGCTGGTCATGGTGGTTTCGATCCTGGTGCAGTAGGTCCTAGTGGATTGCAGGAAAAAGATATAAATTTAGAAATTGCACTTATGACGGTAAAATTATTGAAAAATGCAGGATATAGTGTGATTCTTACTAGAGATGATGACACATTTATTTCATTAAAGGAAAGGGTTAGAATAGCTAATCAAGAAAATGCTTTACTGTTTGTTAGTATCCATAATAATTCCTCTAATTCCAATTACTCTGAAGGTACAGAGACATTTATTGCCCCAAATAAAGTTGCCAGCAGCCAGTTGTTAGCTGATCTACTTCAACAGGAATTATTAAATGGTTTAAAAAGAACAGATAGGGGTATTAAAAGGGAGAACTTCTATGTTATAAAATACACTGAAATGCCAGCAGCTTTAGTAGAACTTGCCTTTTTATCTAATGCACATGAAGAAGCACTATTGGAAAGTGATCTATTTAAGGAAAAAGCAGCAAAAGCCCTGAGTCAGGGAGTTATTAAATATATAGAAAAAATTAACACAGGGAGATGAAAGAAGTAATGTCTAAAAAATCTCTATTATTGATATTATTATTTTTACTAATAGGTTTTTCTCTTATTTATCTAAGTAATCAACAAGCTGGGCAAGATGTTGATAAACAGGAAAATAGAGTAAAACTATATTTTGCTACGAAAGACGCTATGTATCTTCAATCAGAAGAGCGTATCATAGAAGGTGAGGATTCTTTAATATATGAAGAAACTATAAAACAACTAATTAATGGTCCACAATCCAGCAAATTAACAGGCACCATACCTCAAGGGGTAAAACTTTTAAATATAAAGATAGAAGACAAAATAGCATATTTAAGTTTTAATCAAGCCTTGGTTGATAATCACTGGGGAGGGAGTACGGGGGAAGTAATGACAGTATATTCTATTGTAAATACCATGACTGAGTTTCCAGAGATTAACAGTGTTAAAATATTAATTGAAGGTGAAGAAATAGAGACACTGGCGGGACATCTCGGTCTTACTACAGCAATTGATCGTGATGAAAAAATAATTAAAGAATAATATATTTTTGTAAAGTCCTTCATTAGTATTCTCTGAGGACTTTATTTTTTAGTCTTTTAATAGAGGAAAAGTTATTTTGATGTAGAACAAATATATTTAGGACAAAATAATATTAAAGCAATAGAGAAGGAGTTGTTAGAAATGTTTATTGATGATAAAATTGCAGAACGTTTAGGTGGACAACAATTTGGTAAGGATACAGAGATATATAAGTTTGAAAAAATAAAAAGGGCTAAAGCTGCTGCCTTAAAAGAAAATCCTGATAGGGAGATTATAGATATGGGTGTTGGCGAGCCTGATAAACCTGCTGCTGATTCTATTGTTAAGGTTTTAGCCAGAGAAGCCGCTAAAGCAGAAAATAGGTTTTATGCAGACAACGGAATCGTTGAATTTCAGGACGCTGCTGGTAAATTTATGGAAGATATCTATGGGGTAAAAATTGAAAATCCACGCCAACAAATAATCCATGGTATTGGTTCTAAGCCTATACTGGCTATGCTGCCAATTTGCTTTATTAATCCAGATGAATATATTTTGACTACATCCCCTGGTTATCCCGTAGCATCTACTTATACTAAATATCTGGGAGGAAAAGTTCACCCATTACCCTTAAAAGAGGAAAATTCATTTTTCCCTGATTTTAATGAGATACCTGAAGATGTATTAGTAAAAGCAAAATTACTTTATATCTGTTATCCTAATAATCCAACTGGACAGGTTGCTACAAAAGAATTTTTTGAAAAAGTGGTCTCCTTTGCCAGAGAAAATAATATCTTTGTAGTACATGATGCAGCTTATTCTGCTTTAACCTTTGATGATTATTCGCCATTAAGCTTTTTATCTGTAGAGGGAGCTATGGATGTTGGTGTAGAGATTCATTCATTATCCAAATCCTTCAATATGACTGGTTGGAGGCTGGCCTTTGTAGTCGGTAATGAAAAAGCCATTAGTGCTTATGGTAATGTAAAGGATAATACTGACTCTGGACAATTCAGGGCTATTCAAAAAGCGGGGGTTCATGCCCTTGAACATAGTGAACTGCTGGATATAAATAGAGAGCGATACTCTAGAAGGTTTAATATGCTGGTTGAGATGTTAAGGGAAGTTGGTTTTTCTGCCAATAAACCGCTGGGCACATTTTACTGTTATGTAAAAATCCCCAAGGGTACTAAATCTGGTGTTGAGTTTAAAAACGCTGAAGAATGCTCTACATATCTAATAAAAGAGGCATCTATATCAACTGTACCCTGGGATGACGCCGGCTCATTTCTGCGCTTCTCAGTGACCTTTGAGGCTGCAGACGAAGAGGAAGAAAAAGCAGTTATTGAAGAAGTAGGTAAACGACTAAAAAATCTCAAGCTAACATTTTAGTAATATTGTAATTAGAAAGGACCTTATTAAATAATCTCAAAACTTCTCCGTCTAGTCGTATTCTGATCTGGGTTGAGAAGTTTTTCTTTGACTTTAAAACTTAAATGCTATATTATTACAGATGTAAAGTAATAAATATATAAACAACTTTAAACTAGATTTAATATGATGTTTATCTATTTTACTGGTATGGCTGGTTTAGTAATTACATATATTAATAGTGTTTAAAGGATTTAGTTAATTGTACATATTACAGGAAGGTGTGAATGATATGAATGAAACACGTATAGATGGTAGAACTGATGATCAAATCAGGACTACAAAAATTACCAGAGATTACACTAAATATGCTGAGGGTTCAGTCTTAATAGAAACTGGAGATACTAAGGTTATTTGTAATGTGTCTGTTGAAGACAGTGTTCCATATTTCTTAAGGGGTAAGAATACAGGGTGGCTGACAGCTGAATATTCACTACTGCCACGTTCTACACATAGCAGATCAATTAGAGAGTCTTCCAGGGGCAAGGTCGGTGGTAGAACCCGTGAGATACAAAGACTTATAGGTAGATCATTACGTGCAATTATAGACTTAGATAAGATTGGAGAAAGGACTATCTGGGTTGATTGTGATGTAATTCAGGCAGATGGTGGTACTAGAACTGCTTCTATAACCGGTGCATATGTTGCTCTGGTAGATGCTGTTACTCATTTATTGAGATCAGGAATTATAGATGAATCTCCTTTAAGCTGCTATATGGCTGCAACCAGTGTTGGTATCCTTGATGGGGAATTAATGCTGGATTTATGTTATGAAGAAGATTCACAGGCTCAGGTCGATATGAATGTGGTAATGACCGAAGAAGGAAGAATTATTGAGATACAGGGTACAGCTGAAAAAGATCCCTTTACTCGTCAGGAAATGAATAGATTTATAGATTTAGCTGAAAAGGGAGTTCATGATTTAATAAAATTACAGAAGGAGATCCTGGGGGTTTAGAAGGATGAAAAGGAAACTATTAGTAGCTAGTGGTAATAAAGGGAAGATAAAGGAAATAGAAAGTTACCTTGAGAATTTAGATGAAAATACAAGATTTGAAATAATTGGTTTGAGTCAATATCCTAATCTGCCAGAAGTAGAAGAAGATGGAGATACTTTTACTGCAAATGCCTTAAAGAAGGCCAGAGAGCGAGCTAAAGAGACAGGATTATTAACCCTTGCTGATGATTCTGGTTTAGTTGTTGACTATCTTAAAGGTGCACCAGGTGTTTATTCGGCTAGATATGCAGGTGAAAAAGCTACAGATAAGGATAACAACAAAAAACTACTAGATGAGCTTAAAGGCATTCCTGTTGATAGACGCAGTGCACATTTTAAATGTGTATTGGCTTTAGTTGACCCTGATACAGAAAAGGAAATAATTGTCGAGGGTAAATGTGAAGGAATTATTGGTATTGAACCACAGGGTGATAAAGGATTTGGATATGATCCCCTATTTTTTATCCCAAAATTTAACAAAACCATGGCTGAATTACCCTTAAAGTTAAAGAATAAGATTAGTCATAGAGCTAATGCGCTTAAAAAGATGAAAGAAGAATTAATGGAAAGATATAAGGAGTTATTTTAAGATAAAGTCCTATTAGCGCATTAAACGGTCACTTTTGCGTTCTAATTGTTTTTGACCAGAACCTATATTTGCGATATACTAATACTTGCTCTCAGGACAATTATAATATGTCTTGGGGTAATATAAATAAGTCGGAGCGTGGCGCAGTTTGGTAGCGCACCTGTTTTGGGAACAGGGGGTCGAAGGTTCAAATCCTTTCGCTCCGACCATGATGCGGGAGTAGCTCAATTGGCTAGAGCATCAGCCTTCCAAGCTG
>JBDNGI010000475.1:0-5967 GCA_041689345.1 Halanaerobiales bacterium | reverse complement strand
TTGCACTTAATCCTTGAGTTTAACTGTAAAAGGGCGAGGTTCTATGAATAAGGAATCCTCGTGGGCTTGCCCCGAGGAGTGTCAAGGGTCATTATCCAGAAAAACGCCCAGTTGTAAAATCACTTTTTGATAAAAAGTATATTGTACATCAAGATGTTATTATCGACTGGATGAAGAAGAACTGAAAACAATGTTATCTACGGAATAAATCATGATGCTAACGTAGGATTGCTATCTATTATGGTGCTGCTGATACCTATACTGCAGTTGCATATACACAGGTAGATGAGTTAATTGACTATATAAAGAACAATTCTCAAGGATAAATGTAATATTAAATACAGTTAATCAAGATTGAGAATGATATTATAAAAATTACCATCTATTTGTTTTGAGTTAGGTGATGGCTTTACTTAGGAAAATAATTTTAGGGAGGGATTTCTATGAAGTACAGAGTGTTAGGTAAAACCGGTTACAAGGTATCTGAGGTTTCATTTGGTGGTTGGGCTATTGGGGGAACCTGGGGGCCAGTCGATGACGAAACAAGTATGGAGGCCCTGGAAGAAGCAATAGACCAAGGTATAAATTTCTTCGATACTGCTGATGTTTATGGTGATGGTAGGAGTGAGAAACTATTATCTAAACTGACAAAAAGTAAAAAAGAGAAGATATACATTGCAACTAAAGCTGGCAGGAGGCTTAATCCACATACAGCTGAAGGATATAATAAGGGAAATTTGCTTTCCTTTATTGATAGAAGTTTGAAAAATCTAGATGTGGAGAGATTGGATTTACTACAGCTACACTGTCCGCCGACAGATGTTTATTATAATGAAGAAGTATTTGAAATGTTAAATGACTTGGTAAAAAAGGGTAAGATTGCTCATTATGGAGTAAGTGTAGAAAAGGTGGAAGAGGCATTAAAGGCTATTGAATACGAAAATGTAGCTACAGTTCAAATAATCTATAACATGTTCCGCCATAAGCCGGGAGATAAATTTTTGACTAAAGCCAGGGAGAATAATGTAGGTGTTATCTGCCGAGTTCCTTTGGCCAGCGGTATGTTAACAGGCAAGATGTCAAAGGATACTGAGTTTGCCGCAGATGATCATCGCAATTTTAATAGAAATGGTGAGGCCTTTGATAAAGGTGAAACATTCTCTGGTGTTGATTATGAGTTAGGGTTGAAGGCTGTAAAAGAATTAGAAGATATAAAACCAGAAGGTCTAACCATGGCTCAGTTTGCTTTAAAATGGATATTAATGAATGATGCTGTAAGTTGTGTTATTCCTGGAGGTAAAAAGCCTTGGCAGGTTAGGGATAATGCTGTAACTTCAGAAAAGCCGGATCTATCTCCGGAACTTATGGAAAAGGTTAAAGAGATATATGATAAGTATATTAGAGAAAGTGTCCATCATCTATGGTAATTTAGTATGTAATATAATTAAATATATTATAAAACACGAAACCCCGGGTATTTTAATCTACCCGGAGTTTTTTTTACCTTCTTGATCTTTCTCAACAGACTAAGTTTTGGGGGCCTGAGCTTTAGGTCAGCAAGTGTTCAGGTTTGAAATAAGTCTGGCTAAGATTCCAGGAAAAAACATAATATTCTCCTTTCTTGTAGATATATAATAATATATGTCTATTTTTGTAATTTGTGATTTTTAAGCACACTCTTCCGTAAGTTTATATTAATTTTGATTACGGTGGTGTCGCTATACATTTTATAAATTTTAGAAATATTTGCAGGATTTCCCCCGCTTTCAGCAGAAATAATATATATATAGTTTTAATTTAGATATTATATTTAGTTGTAATTATTATAATTATGTTATAGAATATAAGATATAGTTGTAAAACAATTAAATATTCAATAGGTTGTATTTATAATACTTTATGATTATAGTTAGGTATTATAAAACATTAAAATGGGAAACAGGTTAAAAGCCTGTGCGGTCCCGCCGCCGTAAGGTCTATAATAGTTTATAAAGTCACTGGGAAACTGGGAAGGCAAACTGTTTAATAAGACTGAGCCGGAAGATCTGCCTATATTAGAAACACCGTAAACTCACGGGATATGAGGGGGTGTCATTATCTATGCTGAATTCTTAGTGGAATCTATAACTGAATATAGCAGGCTAATTTACTCCCTTTCAATTATTTCTTAATTGGAGGGATTTTTTATGTACAAATAATCTCAAGAAAATGAAATCTTGTTTTGCAATGGTTTACTAGGTTGGATGGAGAGGCTCGTGATTACTAATGTATGTTAATTTTTTTGAAAAAAGTAGTAATTACTAGTAAAAAAAGGGGAGAAATATAATGGATAAATCAATGAGAACTAAAGGATTATTAATTGCTTTAGTTGTTGTATTGGCGGGATTAGGTTTATTTGTCTATAATACTTATTTGGGGCCTAAAAGTGTAGCTGGCGAAAAGGCAGTTTCAGTTCAGGTTATTATTGAAGGTCAAAATATTGAGAAGACTTTTGATTATAATACTGATTATGGATTTTTGTATGACTTAATTAAGGAGAATGAAGAAGAATTAGGAGCAAGTTTTAAGGGAACTGATTTTGGTGCTATGCTTGTTGGACTTATGGATTATAAAGCTGATGAAAGCAGTAATGAATATTTTCATATTTCTATTAATGGAGAAGATGCGACAGAAGGTCCTCAAGGAATAGTATTAAATGATGGGGACATATATAAAATTGAATTGACTACATGGTAAGTATGAAAGTTCAAGATATCGCCCTTATAGGAATACTTAGTGCAACAATAACAGCAAGCAAATTGGCCCTAAGCTTTTTGCCTAATATTGAGGTTGTTACACTCTTGTTTATAGTATATACGGTTGTTTTTGGAATGAGACGTAGTCTAATGATAGCATTTGTTTTTTCAACGATTGAGATTTTTCTTTATGGCTTTTCCACCTGGTTTTTAGTTTATTATCTTATCTGGCCTTTACTAATTTTATTGACAAATTCTCTAAGAAAGAAAATACGTTCTGAATATAGATTTGCCACTTTGGCCGGGTTATTTGGATTATTTTTTGGATTATTTTTTGCTGTAGCCGAATCTTTTTTCTATGGGATAATGTACGGGGTTTCATATTGGATAAAGGGCATACCTTTTGATATAATACATGGTGTTTCTAATTTTATAATTGTTTTGCTTTTATATAAGCCTATAGTAAACGTTTTGCTAAAATATGATAAACAATCTCAAAGGTAATATCTAAAAGAGTCCTCAGAAAAAGAGGACTCTTTACTTATTAGCATGAGTTAAGATATCTTTTATATAGTTATTAATAGTTATATAAAATATATCTTTTTAAAAATCTAATGTTGCAAAATAATCAGCAGGTGTTTCTGCTCTACGTATTAGTTCTGTGCTGCCATCTTCTTTTAGGAGAATTTCTGCAGAACGAAGTTTACCGTTGTAGTTATAGCCCATAGAGAAGCCGTGGGCACCGGTATCATGGATAACAATTATATCATTTTTATCAACTTTTGGTAACATACGGTCGATAGCAAATTTATCATTGTTTTCACATAATCCACCTGTAACATCATATTTGTATTGATGTGGTTTATCTTCCTTACCCATTACTGTAATATGATGATAAGCACCATACATAGCAGGGCGCATAAGATTTGTTGCACAGGCGTCCAGCCCGATATAGTCTTTGTGAATATTTTTTTCATGTATTGCCCTACTAACAAGACAACCATAAGGACCTAGCATAAATCTGCCCAGCTCGGTATATATAGCCACATCATCCATTCCAGCAGGCACCAAGATTTTTTCATATGCTTTACGAACTCCCTCGCCGATAGCAAATATATCAGCAGGTTTTTCATCTGGGTGATAAGGAATGCCAACTCCGCCAGATAGGTTAATAAAGGATATATGAGCACCTGTTTCTTTGTTTAACTTAACAGCTGTTTCAAATAAGATTTTCGCAAGAGCCGGATAGTATTCATTTGCTACAGTATTACTAGCTAGAAAAGCATGAATGCCGAAGTGTTTAGCACCCTTATCCTGTAAGATATTGAAACCGTCAACCATTTGCTGATAAGTTAGGCCATATTTAGCTTCCGCAGGGTTGTCCATAATATCATTATCACTTTTAAAATTGTTCCCTGGATTATAACGGCAGCTAATGGTTTCTGGAATACCGGCTACTTCTTCCAAAAATTCAATATGTGTTATATCATCAAGGTTAATAATAGCGTTTAACTCACTTGCTAGTTTGAAGTCTTCGGCAGGAGTTACATTTGAAGAAAACATGATATCTTCACCATTAAAACCCACCTGCTCAGACATCATAAGTTCTGTTAGAGAAGAACAGTCTACCCCACAACCTTCTTCCTGTAATATTTTGAGGATGGTCGGGTTTGGAGTTGCTTTTACAGCAAAGTATTCTTTAAAACCCTTATTCCAGGAAAAAGCCTGATTTAGCTTACGTGCATTTTCTCTGATGCCTTTTTCATCATAGAGGTGGAAAGGAGTAGGATACTCTTCTGTTATTTCTTCTAATTGTTCTAAATTTATAAATGGTTTTTTCATTTTAAATTTCATTCCCTTCTTGATTTGTTAATTCTATTAGTTTAATTTCATTTTTTAATGATTCTTTAAATAAATTAACTAGGTTTTGTTTTTTTGAATAAAGACAGCTTGAATTATTTTCAGCTATTATTTCACCTGTTAGTACTTTTATAGAGTCAACAATAATCCTTATCTGGTGCTGTTTCTTTTCAGAGTAATAAACTACTGCACCAGTAAGCTTAAATGGTGCTTTTGTGATAATTACTACCTTTAAGCCATTTAACACTGCGTTACTCAGGTATGGTAGGACTGTATCCAGGGTTTCTCCTGAAAGAGATATATATATCCGCTTTTCAGCATTATCTATCATATTTATAATTTTATCTAAGATATTACGTTTACCCTTTATAGTAATATATCCTTCGCCTTCCTGTTGCCGTTCAGGCATGTTTTCCATAAGTTCCCATTTTATTTCCTGCATCTGTCTAACTTTATTACTACAAAATTCATCTATGGAAACAGGTGTATAGTGTTTTGCAGTATCTTCTATAAGATAAGCTGCACCTTTTTCAACTAAACTTGCCAGAGTTGTATATACATTTGAACGTGATATACCTGTTTCTTTAGCCACTTCATATCCCGTCATAGAACCATTAATTGTTAATGTAATATATATAGTTGCTTCCTGCCTTGTTAAGTTAAAGTATGTAAGTAGTTCTATTACATCCACAAATACCCCCCCAATCTTCTAAATGATATACTTTTTGCTGATAAGTTATAGTTTGATAAAGAGCAAAACAATAGTGTTTCTTTACAAGAACACTATATAATATTTATTTAAATATGTCAACAAATTCAGATAAACTGTTTTGTGAGTATAAAGTTCTTATTTTTGGATCATCTCCATAATCTTTCATGAATGAAGTAATAGCAAAATACTCGGACGTTTTTCACCAACTGATTTGGAGAAGAACCTTATTTTTAATCCTACTCAAAGGAATAAACCTATAGGTTTTCAATTACTATTTAATGTAGTGGAGATATTAACAGTTTTTTTAAAAAATTATTGACATATAGGAAAATATGTGATAAATGTAATTCATAAAATGAATTACATTCAAATTATGAATACTTATTTATTTATGAGAAGGAGGTAAATATTTACGATCAACCTTATTTAAATGTATAAGTATCACTTAAGTATTTTTATACTCTTTTTTATTAAAAAGAGGACAAAGGCCAGTAAAGAAGAGGTTCTGAGTCTAATTGAAGAAAGAAAGAGAAAAATTTTTCAAAAATGTTATTAATGAACAAAAAGTCAATATTGATGTTATATCTGGCTCTACAGTGACCTGTAAAGCCTATCTAAAGGCAATCGAAAATGCCTTAAATAATTAATATAAGAGTTTAT
>JBDNGI010000474.1:0-4242 GCA_041689345.1 Halanaerobiales bacterium | reverse complement strand
TTCCAGTCTACCTACAAGTTTTTCTACTGCTTCTATACCTTCTTCCATCTCCTGCTGATAATCTGGGCCCTTAAAATAAACTACAGAACCACCGCTTGTAAGAAAAGGTATTGTATATTCACTAAGTATATTGATAGAAGCAACAGCACGGGATACAGCAATAAAAAAAATTTCGCGATATAATTCGTCGTTACCTAATTCTTCAGCCCTAGCGTGTATAGCCTTAATACCTACTATATCTAGTTTTTCTATTAATGTATTTAAAAATTTGATTCTTTTATTCAAAGAATCAACTAATAATATTTCTAGATCAGGCCTATATAATTTAAATACTAGACCAGGAAAACCTGCACCTGTACCTATATCTATCACCTTAATACCTCGCTTTAAATCATATTTCTTAAAATAAATTAGGGAATCAAAAAAATGTTTACTAATAATTTCTTCTGGTTGATCTATAGCGGTTAAATTATATTTGCTGTTTTCTTCAAGGAGAAAATTCATATATATATATAATTTATCTGATAAATCATCTCTATACTGTAAATCCATTTCCTCTAAGCCACTAGTAAGTAACTTATTAAACATTTCTCTATTCATTTTTTTTCCCCCTCTTTAGTTTTTCCAAGTAAATCATTAAAACTGAAATATCAGCAGGTGAAACGCCTGAAATTCGTGAGGCTTGTCCCAGGGATTGTGGCTTTATTCTATTTAACTTCTCCCGGGCCTCTATCCTCATATTATTTATATTATTGTAATCAAGTTTTTCTGGTATAAATTGCTTCTCCATCTTTTTAAACTGTTCAACTTGCTGAAGTTGTCTTTCTATATACCCCTTATACTTTACTTGAATATTTATTTGCTCAACTATTTTCTCTGGATAGTCAGGTAAGTCCTGTCGAAAATATTTTAATTTATGATAATCCAACTCTGGTCTCCTTAGTAATTCCTCCAGAGTAACAGGTTTAGCTAAATCCCCACTTCCAAACTCCTGTAGTTTTTCTCTGACGTCTTCGGTTGGGTTTATCTTTATTCCCCTAATAGTTTTCAAAGCCTCTTTAATTAAATCTACTTTATCTTCATATCTTTTATATCTATCTTCAGTTATTAGACCAACCATATAACCAGTCGGCGTTAATCTCTGATCTGCATTATCCTGTCTTAATAACAACCTATACTCAGCCCGTGATGTCATAATCCTATATGGTTCCTCGGTTCCCTTTGTAACCAATTCATCAATTAAAACACCTATATATGCCTCAGAGCGATCCAATATCATAGGTTCTTTATTTTGGATCCTTAAGGCAGCATTTATTCCAGCAACAAGACCCTGTCCAGCCGCTTCCTCATAACCAGATGTACCATTGATCTGGCCTGCTGAATAAAGACCTTCTATTTTCTTCGTTTCCAAGGTAAGTTTTAATTGTGTTGGATTTATACAATCATATTCTATTGCATAAGCCGGCCTCATAATCTCTGCATTTTCTAAACCAGGTATAGATTTAACCAATTCTATCTGTACATCATAAGGAAGACTAGAAGAAAGACCAGCAATATAATATTCATCTGTATATAACCCTTCTGGTTCTAGAAAAAGTTGGTGTCTATCTTTATCTGGAAATCGTATTACCTTATCTTCTATAGAAGGACAATAACGAGGCCCCACCCCTTCTATATCTCCACTAAAAAGGGGAGTTCTATCTTTGTTTTCTTGAATTAACTGGTGAGAATTTTGGCTTGTATATGTAAGAAAACAGATTGTATCATCTATTGTTTCCGGTTCTGTTTCAAAAGAAAAACTCAGATTTTTTTCTCCCTCTTGAGGTATCATATTACTAAAATCAATAGAGTTTTTATTCAACCTAGGGGGAGTTCCTGTTTTAAATCTCCTTAGTTCTAAACCTAAGTCTTTCAGAGATCCTGATAACTCATTTGCCGGGTATTGTTGATTGGGCCCTGCATTAAAAGATGCTTCACCTATAATTATTCTACCTTTGAGAAAGGTACCAGTTGTAATAATCACTTTTTTGCCTTGATAATAAATGCCTGTTTTTGTAACAACACCTTTCACTACATCTTCTTCTGCAATGATTTTTTCTACAAGGCCCTGTTTTAGTGTGATGTTCTCTTCCCTCTCTAATAACCGTTTCATTCTTTGATGATATTTCTGTTTATCGGCTTGTCCCCTTAGTCCATGAACAGCAGGCCCTTTACTTGTATTTAGCATTCTAATTTGAAGCATAGTTTCATCCATATTTTTGGCCATTTCTCCACCCAAGGCATCTATTTCTCTAACAATATGAGATTTGCCCGGGCCTCCTAATGATGGGTTACAGGGCATAAACGCTACATGATCTAGGTTTACAGTTAAAGTAAGTACCTTTAAACCCATACGTGCCGACGCCAAGGCTGCCTCACAACCTGCATGTCCAGCACCTATTACAATTACATCATATTCATCTGGGTATTTATATATTTTTTCCGTCATATACTCTCCTCCTTAAAAATTCTATTTTCCCAAACAGAAGTCCTTAAATATACGATCAATAATATCTTCTGCGAGTGTTTCACCAGTTATTTCTCCAAGGGCTGCTAAGCAATCTCGCATATCGATAGTATAAAAATCATAGGGCAGTTGGTTTTGATTTGATTCAATAACCCTCATAATTGCCTTTAGTGCTTTATCTAGGGCATTTTTATGCCTTGTCCTGGTTATAAACAATTCATCACTGCTTTTCATTTCCTCTCCAAGTACTTCATTTATAATTGCTTTTTTAAGGTCTTCAATTCCAATTTCTTCTTTAACAGATATTTTCAAAATAGAATGTTGTGCGAAGTGTTTGTTTAGTTCCTGATCATTAAAATCAGTCTCTAAATCTGTCTTATTAACAAGAATAATAACTGCCTGTTTTTTTACTAATTCATATATTTTAATATCATCTTCTGTAATACCTTGTGATATATCAATCATCATTAAAATTAAATCTGCTTCTTCAAGGGACTTTCTGGCTTTTTCTACACCAATTTTTTCAACTAAATCTTCCGTTTGTCTGATCCCCGCTGTATCTATAATCCTGAGTGGGATACCATCTATGTTAATATATTCTTCTATAATATCCCGGGTTGTGCCAGGTATGTCTGTTACTATTGCCCTCTTTTCTTCTAAAAGGGTATTCATTAAACTGGATTTACCTACATTAGGTTTACCAACAATAACAGTCTTTACACCCTCTCTATATATTTTACCCTGCTTACTAGTCGATACCAAATTCTCTATAGATGTTTTTATCTCATTCAATCTTTCTTCCAATTTGCTAGACTGAAAACCCTCTACTTCATCTTCAGGAAAATCAATAGCTGCTTCTAGATGAGCAAATAATTTAATCACTTTGCTTTTAATATCTTCAATTTTAGTGGATAATTTACCACCTAAATGGGTTAAAGCTACATCTAGACTTTTCTCTGTTTTAGAATTAATAACCTCCATAATTCCTTCAGCTTGGGCTAAATCTATTCTTCCATTAAGAAAAGCCCTTTTTGAAAATTCCCCTGGTTCAGCTATTCTGGCTCCGTTTTTTAAAATTACTTCCAATACCTTCTGAAGTGGAATTATCCCACCATGACAATCAAACTCCACTACATCTTCCCCAGTAAAGGAATGTGGTTTCTTATAAACAATCAATATTACTTCATCAACAGTTTTGCTGTTTTCTATATCAACCACATATCCATAATGAGCTGTATAAGTTTTTACTTCCTTTAAGTTCTTTTCTTTAACCCCCCTAAATATCTTGTTAGCTATTTCTAAAGACTGGGGACCACTTACTCTAATCTTACCGATACCGGCAGAGCCCAGTGCTGTAGAAATAGCAGCAATTGTATCATCATATAATAAACTCATAAATTACACCTCTTTCCTGCAAAATAATAGGACGTTTCTCACCAACGAGAAATAAAAAAAACACAAAACTTTCTACATAATTAAAACCCAGCAGGTTAACCTACTGGGTTTATTCTAAGCAAAAGTCTTATTTATCTAAAAATTGTCGCAGAAAACTCCTTGCAAATCTTGTTTTTGATTTGGTAGGAGATGAATACGACAGGTCTTGACCTATAAAAAAGAATATCCTTTGCCGTAACAATAGGGAGCCAAGTCTTTGACACTAGAATTAATAGTTTTGCCGTCATGTTTGAGACGTACCCATGTTCCTTTGTTGAATGCACCCTTAACTTGACATTTAA
>JBDNGI010000473.1:0-12489 GCA_041689345.1 Halanaerobiales bacterium | reverse complement strand
CTTTTCATCTATTTTCTTAAATAATAGTTGCTTTCTCTGAACAGCGTTATTATTATCAACATCATAAAATATTGCTATACCATCAATTTTCTTTAAATCTTTTATTCGGATATTGCTCATAGCTAGATCCAAAGCATCAATTATTTGAGAACCTCCCCCAGCTACTTGAATAGCTATAGAAAATTCCGCCGACTCATAAAAACTAGTAGGAGTTATTCTATCTAGTCTATTAGATTCAAAAGGAAACTTATCTGGAATCAAAACTTTCCATATTTCTGCGATACTATTTGCTCTTTTATTTTCACGAATACCTACTAATCTAAGTAATCTACCGATTGTTGCAACGTCATGAGCCCCTTCTACTACGAAATAATAATGTTTTTAATATACTATCGTTATGATTATCTGTATTTAGTTCAATTCTAGTTTCATCTTCATCAAAGTTAAATTCCTTATAGTTTTCTATTTCAGAATTTTTAAACCTAAAGTCTCCTCTAAATGTTAAGATTTCCTCATCACTTATTTCTTTATCATCCTCATCAGGAATTTTAATTATTTTTTCCTCTTGTCCTTCTAACGAAATAGATACTCTTATTTCATTAATGGTTGCATCAAAAGCAAGTTGTTTCTTTTCTACTCTTTTATCAAACATATTAATAAAAGATTCTTGACATACTCCCCGCCCATTCACTATCGTTCATGAACAAGGATTCTTGATAGTTCAAAACTATCTTCTTAACAGATATTACGCTGGAATATCTCGACCATTATAAAACGGTCTAATATTCCATTCTGTTAAGCAACTAATGGAGTTAGAGTTATATCTAATTCCATAGGGTGATGTCAATTCACCTTCTAGCCAGCTGGATTTACCTTTTAGAGTACCAGCTGTATACTTCTTTAAGATATTAATAGCACCAATACTATCTCTATGATATTTAAAACCACATTTGCAGATATAATTTCTATTAGTAGGTTTATGTCTTTTACCACATCGACAGCAAGTTTGACTAGTATAGCTTTCTTCTTGATAGTCAACTTTAATACCGACAGATTGAGCTTTGTATTCTATCATATCTGTTAATTGTTTATACACCCATTGGTGAAGTTTTTGATTAGTCTTAGTGCCAAAATTAATATTTTCTCTAATTCCTTTGATATCACCAATTACGATAGTAGAAACTTCATTCTTAATACAATAGCTAATAAGATGGCTTGTGTGTTTTTGCAACACATCCATAATCTTATTTCTACTTTTAAGAAGTAGTTTCTTCTTACCACGATTAAGTTTCTTCCAGCGATTAGAGTATTTTTGACACTTAGATATTTTGTTTTGAAGTTTGGCTAACTCTTTATTTCTAAATCTAATAAAGGAGTTGAGTTTTCCACCATTATAAATTAGACTTTGTTCTTCATCAAAACATACCATTGTATACCAAAAAATCAAAACTTCATATTAGCAGATAGTAAAGCAGTTATATCATCAGTCAAGATTAAATCCCCACTAATCCAGCTTACCCGCTTCAATTAATCTCAAGGCCACATCAACAACTTCAGGGTCAAACTGTGTTCCTTTATTTGCAATTAATTCTTCAATAGCAATCTCAAGAGGCAACTTTTTCCTATAAATTCTATCACTTCTCATTGTATCCCAGGAATCAGCTAAACCAATTATCCTTGATACTCTAGGTATTTCCTTGCCTTTCAACTGATCTGGATACCCCATACCATCCCATCTTTCATGGTGATGACGCATATAAACAGCTATATCTTTTAACTCATCTGAGCTAACTAATACCTCATAACCCCAGATAGTATGTTTTTTTATTTGAGTATACTCATCTGCTGTTAGCACACCCTCTTTATTAAGTATCTTTTTACTAATCAAGATTTTACCTATATCATGAACTAATCCGGCCCATTCAATATTCTTTACCTCTGCTGCACTATAACCCATTTCCTTGGCAATCATAGCAGATATTCTGCCCACATTCTCCGAATGACCCTTAGTATAACTATCATGTATTTCTAACATATTAATATTAGCTAGTATTATCTCTCTTTGGAAACGTTCATGGATATGCTTATAGCTCTGCATAGTCAGGAAGGCAGAAGCAAGATTACCAAAGGCTTTAATTATCTCAATAGATTGCTTACTAAAACTAGCCTTATTAGTGTCAGCTATATCATAATTAAGGGCACCTGCTAATTCTTCCCCCACATATAGTTTCACCGTCAATGAAGACTTAATTGGTCTCTTACTATTTAATAATTTTAATTGGGAATTACCTAAGTTCTGTTTCTCTTTAGCAATATCTTTAATATATGTAACTTCATCTAAAGCACCAGGAATACCACCTTTAATAGCTATTGATTCAATATCTTTCATGCTATGTCCAACAGACTCTAAGCACTTTAATTTATCATTATCAACAACAAAAACTGTACCATAATCAGCCTCTGGTATTAATTTTTTTGCAACATAAAATAGTTCTATTAAAAAACGCTCCTTATCGTCAAAAACAGTATCAGTTAGTTTAGTAGCCATCTGTATTACATTATGAAGATTTTCTGCCAATACAGAAGTCTCTCTATAAGATTCCTCTAACTCATCATTTACCGCCCTAAGTTCTTCGAATGAACTAGATAATTCACTGGTCATCTCCTGATAACTAGCCAGGAGCATATTAACCTCTTTTATATCAGTTCGTTCCAACTTTTCATCAATATTACTTAGATCAGCATGAGTACCTAGTCTAGTCATATTCTCTGCTAAGTACACAAAGAGAGTGGTTATCTTTTGTGATAAACGTCTATTAATAAAGTAAACAGATAAAATAGCTAAAAACAGAATTATACAGATAAATAGGGTTATAGTTCTACTGATTAATAGTATATTATCGGAAAAATCCATTTTAAATTTAATATAATAGGGCTGAGAGCTTAAATAATTAAGATTATTCATCACATTATTCCAGGCAGTATAATAGATAAAAGAATAATTATTAATAGCCTGCCTTCTGCTAGTGTTTTCTTCTGTAAGTTGACTAAAATACAGCCTATCCTCTTCTGTAGGATATCCAAAAACATCATTTATAGGGATAGCTGTCCCACGATATAAAGCTATTTCCTTTAAAAAAACAAATTTCTCCTGCATAGAAATAATACGTTCAGTAATTTTATCATAAAATTTAATATGCAAGGGTAGACTCAGCTTAATTAAATACTGATCAGAATAGCGAATATAACCATACTTCCTGGAGCCCTGATTATCATTAATATATCTCTGCAATAAAACACCATCATTTAAAGACTGGTCTACTTCAGAATAATTAAGTAGTTTTTCTCCTAACTGTTCCTGATCATTTGATTTTATAATATTCCCTGTATTATCAACTATGTAATAAAGGGTTTGTTTCGAAATATCACCTGTAAATCCAATTAATTCCATCCCTGAAGAATACCTTGCTAATACTTCTCCTAAAGAACTAGTATAACTGGAGTTGCTTTCCTGATTTATTGGGGTATTCCTGGACTTTAATACTTTATTAAAATCAGATGTTAAGTCAGTAAGTAATCTATCATAAGATTTCTCTTGAATATTAATATTCTCAGCAAATTGATCAAGTGAAGAAAATATTGAATCAATAGTTAAATCATACATATAACTATATACAATGTTCTCTATAAAAATTTCTATGATAAAGAAAACAGATATAATTACAATTATAATTAAAGCAATAAATAGATAAGTTAATTTGCGGTTGATAAATCCTGTTAGCGAACTTTCTGTCACAAGAACACCTCAATTCCTACACTATTTCTTCCACTTGTTAAATTCAACAGAGTTAATAATACCCCTATTTTTCTCTATAATTATAACTAAAACGTTTTAAAATATATAAAAAGAAAAAAGACTAGTTTAACTTAAGGCTTTTCAAATAATTTATAAATTCCTCACCCAGGTCTTCCCTGGCAAGAGCAAATTCTACTGTTGCCTTTAAAAATCCCAATTTATCTCCAAGATCATATCTCTTTCCTTCAAATCTATAAGCATACATTTTTTGCTGAATAGCCAATCTCTTTAAGGCATCAGTTAATTGTATCTCATCATTTCTTCCAGGTTCTGTATCTTCCAATATAGAAAAGATCTCTGGTGTTATTATGTATCTACCTAATATCGCCAGGTTAGATGGAGCCTCTTCTTTTGTCGGTTTCTCGATTAAGTCTTCTACTAAATATAATTGATCTTGCTGTTCCCGATATTTAACTATACCGTAACTAGAAACCCTTTTTTCAGGCACTTCCTGTACCCCAATAATAGGTGCTTCTTTTTGAGAATATATCTCCATCATTTGACCAATTACAGGTTTATCAGCAACCATCACATCATCACCTAATAAAACAGCAAAGGGTTCATTACCTATAAAAGTACGAGCACAGTAAATAGCATGACCTAGACCTTTAGGCTCTTTCTGCCTTACATAGTGAATATCTACCAGGTTGGAGATGTCTTCCACCTGTTGAAGTAGCTCAACTTTCCCCTTCTCCTTTAAAGCAATTTCCAGTTCAATAGATTTGTCAAAATGATCTTCTATAGCCCGTTTATGTTTTCCAGTAATTATAAGTATATCTTCAATCCCAGCTTGAATTGCCTCTTCAATTATATATTGTATAGTAGGTTTATCTACTATAGGAAGCATTTCTTTAGGCTGAGCTTTAGTTGCTGGTAAAAATCTAGTTCCAAGTCCAGCAGCTGGTATGATCGCTTTTTTGATTTTCAATTATAACACCCACCTCTATCTAGCTTTATAAAAAATTATTACTATCAGATATTACTAATATTCTCTATATTTATGTAAATTCCTTCAAATTTTCTACTATTAATAAGCTAATATTTATATCACCTGGGCCATGATAAGATAGAAATGACCCGTATGTTTCAGGCAATTGTCCCTGAACATACACCATATACAAAAATTATGGGCTATAACCCTGAAGCAAACAAATAAATAATCAAAGACAAAATATTATCCGACTTTACCTTTCCTTTTATCGCTAAAAAAACACGCAGCTCAGAAGGCAAAGGGGTTTATCTTATTAATAATGTAAACGACTTAAAGCAGTATCTTGAAGAAAACACAATATTATATTTACAGGAATATCTACCGATTTCTCGTGATTTACGGGTTGTCCTGATCGGCGATAAGGTCTTCTCCGCTTATTGGCGTATTGGAGAGGAAGGGAACTTTAAAAACAACCTGGCCCAGGGTGGTAAGGTCTCCTATGATAATATACCGGAAAAGGCTATAGAACTGGTCGAAAGGATTGCCAAACAGACCAAGATAAACCATGCAGGTTTTGACATCGCTGTTTATGAAGACAGGCTCTATCTACTGAAGTTTAATGTTTTCTTTGGGAACCAAGGATTAGTTGGCCGCCAACGAGAGATAAACAATGAGATTTATAGGTATTTAGTTAAAAAATCTAAGTTACCTGAAAAAGACTTGCGAGGGGTAATAAGCTAAGGTGTTATATATCTCTACTCAAAACTTAACACTAATTAATTATAGTCAGAACCTGGCTGACACGAAATAATACTACTCAAAAAAGATAATATAAATTTATAAAGCCCTATATATCAATAATTGGTATACAGGGCTTAAAGACATTATTAATCTATTGTTATTGTTCTATTATCTCCATATCTTTTCCTATAATCAAAAACTCAGGAGGTGTTATATAACCCTCAGAAATACTATCCCCATTCTTCACTATCTTTTTGATATTAATAACTCCTATGCTTGCATCAATCGATTCTTCTACCTTAAATTCGAATAATGCTCCTCTAGGTAATACCTTAATTAACGTGCTTTCATTATTACTTGAATCATTAATATAATCTAACCCTAAATTATTAATACCGAGAAATACTAATTCTTCTGTTTTATTGGAATCTTTGAGAGTGTATTTGTTGCCAACATTAAAATATGTTTCTATACCATTTTTAAAACTACTACTTCCAAGTAAATAAAGATATCCAGTAGTTCCAGATTCTATCAGAAAATCAGTAAATCCATAATTAAGATCTCCTGTTATATTTTGAACTTTTATACTGCTAAGTATTTCAGTAAATTCCTTAATGAAGATATATTCAGTAGATAATTTAATGTTTTTTGCAGTGAAAACATTCTCAGGTAATATAAGATTTTTGACAACTACTGACCTTGCAGGTACTGTTACTCCACTAAAATATTGTACCACTGCTTCATCATCATAATAATTACCTGTTCCAACTGTAAACATCCTTTTACTATTAGAGCTATTAGCAATCGCCATCCTTACCATATTGCCATCATTCCAAGCAATACCAACAATTTTTGATTCATTACTGCCCACCACAAGGTCACCCGCCTGAACAAGTACAGACATTGAAAGTAGTACTATAAGCAATAACACCAATAACATAAGTTTTTGACATTTAAAAATTTAAATCATCCCCTTCATAATAGGAGATTCTTACAGCCCCCAGAACCTTCATTATCATGATCTATTTAAGTAACAAAGCATGGCCCTAGTAGATAAGGTTTTTGTTTTTCTAAGCTATTATACTAATATTAACATATAATCATCATTGCTATATACTTCGCTACATAATAATATAATCCTGCATAATACTTGTTTTTATTGAAAATATTCTTTAAACAGGTGATCTAGTATTACCAAGTACTTATAATGAAGAATACTCAAAAAATAGAGTACTCCTTCAGCAGGAGTACTCACATATATATATTTAATTCATTATTCTTATTTTACATCAATTGATAACAATAAAATCTATAACATCCATTTCTCCTTCATAATCACCTGTACTAGTATAGTTACCCCTTACTAGACATTTAGAATTGGCTTCATTAGTAGTCAAGCCCTTATTAATTTTTATTACCTCTTGCTCTTTTGTTAGTAAAAATATTTCTTGACCATTAGAATATACCTGACCAATGAAGATAGACATATCTTCTATATTACTGACAACGTCATAATCAAGAGATATCATTATATTATCAAACACTTTTCCAGTAACTAGTAGTTCAAATTGTTTTAATTTACTAATCTGCTTTATTAGCCCTTCCCAGAGTATAAATGTATCACCTTCATTAGTTTTTAAAGTATAAATCACCTGTGGCTCAGTCCCAAATGCCCTAACTTCACCTTTAATAGTCTTTATCTGAAACTTCTCTTCAGTTTCTGCTAATATCGTAATACTACATAAACTAATTATTAATATTAGTATAATAAATGTTGTTTTCTGTCGAGTAGACATCTTAACCTCTCCTTTTTGTATTTATTGAGTTTCTCTATTAATACTATATGTGAGAGATTTGTGCCCCTCACAGAACCGTCTTGTGCTATTTACACATCCGGCTCTTCATCAATACTCCCTTAACACTACCACAGAGTATATAGTTTATGTCTAATACTTGGTTTTGGAAGCTCATACTTTTCAAGATATCTGTAAAATTGCTCTATCGTCATACTCCTTTTCTGACTCCTTCTATTTATCCACTTCAGCGTTAATTTCAGAGTCTGAAAATAAAATTTCCTTATACCTTGAAAATTTCCGCTTATTCCATAGTATTCATAGTGACCACTAAGTTTGGAGGCTAATTTCCTCCACCAGTCCTTCAAATTATTGGTTCTCTGAGCTTTAAGCCATTTGTTCATTGCCTTGATTTTCTGCATGAACTTTTTAGTTTTCGTCTTCCTGCCTACCTTAAAATATCCTCTTCTTGTCTTATCACAGTAGTGTGTAAATCCCAGGAAGTCAAAGGAGTCTGGCTTCTTACCCTTCTTCTTAGCATTTTCTTTTGCATATCTACCGAATTCAATCGTTCGAGTCTTTCTAGCAGATAGTTCTAATTCAAACTTCTCCAGCCTTTTCTCTAGTATATTCCTTATCTTGGTAGCTTCCTTTTTATACTGAACTACTATAACGAAGTCATCCGCGTACCTTACCATTGAAACATATCCCTTTATATGTCTTTTTAATTTCCTATCAAACCATAAATCCAAAGCATAATGTAGGTATACGTTCGCCAGTATCGGCGACACGACGCCACCCTGCGGGGTGCCGACCTCTGTATCATAATATTTACCCTCTTCCATTACTCCCGCTTTAAGAAATTTTCTAATAAGCTTGAGAAAGTTCTTATCCACTATCTTTTCCTCCAGCATTCTCATTAACCAATCATGGCCCACATTATCAAAAAACCCTTTGATATCGGCATCTATTACATGATTAACTAGATTTTTCATTATATCTTTATCCAGTTTATCTAATGCATCATGACAGCTCCTTTCCGGCCTAAATCCATATGAAAACTCCATAAATAATGGTTCATAGATTGCATTAAGTATCCTTGCCATTGCTTTTTGTACTATCTTATCCTCAAGTGCAGGTATACCCAATGGCCTTTTGCTTTTGCCATCATCCTTTGTAATATGCGTTCTTCTTACAGGTTGAGGTTTATAGCTTCCTGTTTTCATTCGCTCTACCAAATTCTTTAGATTCTCTGATAAATCTTCTCTGTATTGTTCCCATGTAACATCATCAATTCCTGGAGCTTTATTCCTGTCTAACATGAAAAAGCTTTCCCATAACGAATTATAATTCAGTAGATGTGCTAAACTTGTTAGCTTTATATCTATATCCTCTGTGACATGCTTAGTTATAAGTCGTAGTTTCGTTTCCATATTAAATCTTGACTCTGTGTTCAAAATTATCGCCTGCCTCTGCGTACAGAATATGTGTCCCTTGACTTTACGTATTGATGTTAATCCCTTCGAGCGACTTAAAGTCTCACCGGACATTACTCCGACTACATCTCTACTATGGATTAATCCGACTGCCAGTAAGCCTTTCTTCATCCTCCCCTTTTTGGATTGAACGATGAAGTTACTCTTATAGAGAGCAAACTGGCTCTCCCAAGTTCCTAACAATTCTATTTAATAACATGCCATGGTCTCAGACCCCGGGGCGTACTGCTAAACTCACCACTTTTGTGTTTAACAGTATTCCGTCTTCCAGCAAATGAACACTGTCGACCTCTCCCGATGATGGTAATTCCGGGGCTCAATCCCTTTACTTGCGTTACGACCTGCTATCTCCCATCTGCCAGATTCATGCAACCAGTTACCTGAATACATGTGATATAGGTGGTAAGCTGATGGTTAATCTTTACTTACACTGGACTTACACCAGTAAGAATTGCTAAACTTTACTTGGCGCACTCATTATTAATCCTCCTAGTAGCGATAGACAAATACTCCAATATTAGAATTGTCTGCTTTAGTACCACTTATGTTAACTGTTACATCAGAACCATCACCTGTAATCTGATAATACTTAACCGCAGCAGAAGACATAAACACTGAAGAGTCTGTAGTACTAAGTGTTATATGTGCTGGATCTCCTGTTGATAATGAAGCTAAATCAAGATTATAAGAGTATTCTGTTGCCAAATTCAATGAATATAGCTTATTAGCAATAATAAAATCCATATAAATATCGCTAAAATCCTTTCCTGTATAGTTTTCTATAGATACGATTGGATCTTCATTATTTAAATAAATGCTATAATGTACACCCTCAGTATACTGCTCAACTAAGTAATTAGTAAACAGATTTGATATTCCATAGTCATTGAGTGTCTGTGACCAATAAAGTAATGATACATGATTCGTTTTATTATCAAACTCTTCAGCAAAATAAGTAGCAATACGGTTATCAACGTCAATATAGCCATTTAACGCTTCCGCAAAAGTAGACATACCCTCATTTATCCAACTATCTTCTACATAATTATCATTAAATATCCAGTCATTTTCCCAAGAACGGTAAAAATATAATTCATGCTGAAATTCATGAGCTATAACACCATAAAGTGTATTTGCAGTGTACTCAAGCCCCTCAGAAGGATCAACTAATTGGGAATTAACATAAATAAAATCACCTTCATTTGATTTAATATAACTAAATCCCAAATCATCTAACTCTTGCTGTGAAAAGAAGTCCCTGCCGGTAAAATACCCCGCTACAATTCCTTGTTGATAATCTAACCCCATATCTATTAAAACAATTCCTACTTTATTATTACCATCAATATCAAATCCATCATTAAAAAAACTAGTATTATTATCAAATATATTATTATCAAACTGATTAACATATTCCTGAATATCTTGATCAGTAAAGAAAGTAGCGGTATCATCTACAAAGATAACACAATGATCTCCTACAGCTCTAACAGTTGTAGCTATCTCGCTCAATGTGTCTGTTTGGAAATTCTCGTACCAGATTGACTTAGTGTCTCCTTCAGTATATATATTGGAACCAAAATCTGGAAGCTCAGCCATAGAAACACTACTAACTAGCAATTGGTCTTCAACTCTTAAAATATTGTCAACAGATAAAACCCTAGGAATTTCTTTTACAATAGGTTTACTGTAAACATATTCAGGATTCTCAAACTCCATAGGTTGGATAATAATATCGGCCGTGGTATCACTGCCTCTTGATAAAGAAACATCGATATAACCTGAAGTTGCATCATCGGAATCGAAATCAAACGTAGCTACACCCATCATTACATTTTCATCACTTGCCAGATCCTCAATGGTAATTGATTTTGTATCTGTAGATTCAAAAATAATTTCCTGGACAATAGGTAAAGTGGTAAATTGTAATCCCTTTATAACATCATTATTGCCTATAACAACATTATCTTGTAGTTCTTCAGACGTTCCATCAGCAGTTGCTGAAAGATTATATGTACCTGCTAGCAAAGGTTGAAATTCTACTGAAAAACCAGTTTTACTAGAAACATTTTGACCATCTTTTGACAAGGTTACCGTAGCTGAAATTGCTTGCCCATTTCTATCAGTGATATTTACAGTAAGATTATAAGTGTTTGGAACCGGATCATCAGTCCCACCATCAGAAGAACACGCAATAACGACAAATATTAGCGAAACAATTAACATGCATAAAAAAACCTTTTTAAAATAACTTTTCATTATTTCCATTCACCCCACATATAAATTTTATATTTTCTATGATTTCAAGATAAAAAATATAATTCCTTCTTTTTTTATCATTTTTTTCTAAAAAATACAAAAAAATATAAAATGGACCAGAGTTAACAAAACCCCCTAATAATCGAATTAGGGGGTAGTCATAATATACGTTCTAATATTTATTTAAACTTCATCTAATATCTCATTAACCTCACCTAAAAATTTAGACTTAAGATTAGCTAACTTATCATCAGCCTCAGCCGCAGTTTCACTTTCAACCATAAAATATATCTTCAATTTAGGCTCAGTACCTGAGGGCCTAATTGTCAATACACTATTATCTTCTAATCTATACTGTAGTACATTAGATTCAGGTAATTCAATATTAGATTCTTCCTCGGTTTGATAATTATAAGACTTACTTTCTTGATAATCACTATATTGAACAACCTTGATACCACAAAAACTATCAGGCCTTTCTTCTCGTAATTTAGCCAATGTCTTCTGTATTTTTTCTTGACCTTCCTTACCTTCTAACCTAATAGAAGAAAGATCCTCTCGGTGATATCCGTATTTTTCCATTAGTGCTGTTAATTTCTCATATATTGTAAGCCCCTGCTCTTTATAATATAATGCCATTACAGCTATTAAAGCTGCTGCAACAACAGCGTCTTTGTCTCGGGCATAAGTTCCCGCTAAATATCCATAGCTCTCTTCAAATCCAAAGATAAAGTTTTTATTACCCTTTTCTTCAAATTCCTTGATCTTCTCTCCTATGAATTTAAAGCCAGTCAGTACATCCATAACCTCAATACCGAAGTCATCAGTGAGCTTTCTAATCATCTCTGTAGTTACTATTGTTTTAATAATTACAGCATCTTCAGACAGTTGGTCTGCTTTTTTTAATTGATCCAATAGGTATTCACTAATTAAAACACCAACCTGATTTCCTGTTAAAGCCTGATATTTTCCTTCTGAATCTTTTACCACTATTCCCAATCTATCTGCATCAGGGTCTGTGCCCATTATTAAGTCAGGTTTATACTCTTCAGCCATATCTAAGGCCATTTTAAAGGCTGAAAAATCTTCAGGATTAGGACTCTTTACAGTAGGAAAGTCAGGATCAGGCTCTGCCTGTTCTTCAACTATATGAACATCCTTAAACCCCAATTCGTCAAGGGCCCTTCTAACAGGCTTATTACCGGTCCCGTGGAGTGGAGTATAAATAATCGATATATTATCACCCTTCTTACTTGCAATCTCACGATTTGGTATTACCTGTAGCATTTCATCCATATATCTATCGTCAATATCTTGACCTATTATTTCAAGTAATTTATCATCTTGAGCGTCTTCTTTTTCAACCCTTTTAACAAGATCGAAATCATCTATTTCATTAATCTCTGCTATAAT
>JBDNGI010000472.1:0-2131 GCA_041689345.1 Halanaerobiales bacterium | reverse complement strand
TGATTAATTGTTTTACCTTGCTAGCAATCCATTCAAAGCGTTGTATGTAGGATAATGAGAAACGCAAAATACTCTTCGTTGTTTCATTTACCTTGATCTGTAAAAAAGCATTACCTACATAACGCTTAATTTTAACATCTTCAATATTGTCCAGCATAAATGTCTTGTATTCGATAGTTCTTTTCTCATCTTCAGCCGAATCTTCTTTCAGGGCGAAGACTGTTATTCTTTTGTCAGTAATAATAAGCCAGTTCTCCTGAAAATAACCAGTTAGATTGAGATCACTCTCTGCCACAATAATAGCCTCTTCATCATCTCTAAAAATATTTCTTGATAAATCTTGTACATCGTCTGGAATATTCTTTAGTCTTTCTTTTGCCATATCGTGGCTTACTGAACTTGATACATCATTCATTAAAAACTACATCCTCCTTGTTTGCTCACCAAATAATTATATATATTCATGATTAGCATGATTAGCATAATTAAAATACCTTTAAATGTCAATGCTAAATGGCCATTTTTATTGGTACAAATTATAAATAAGAAATAGAAGGATTAATGATTAGCTGATATCTGCTTATTACCTTAGATAGTGAATTAACAATCTATACTTACGTTTATGGAAGTTACTATATTGTATTATAATTGATAATTTCTAGCTTAGTTAGATTCTAGGCTAGTTTTGTATAAGAAAACTAACAATAAGTAACCTTATATACTTAGAAAAGGTTTTATGAGAGATAAGTGTCGTTAGTCTGTTCTTTTCTATCTTGCTAAATTTTCCTATTTAAAGTAAAATATATAATGTGTAAAGTAGAAATTATATACAAGGAGTGGTTTGGTGTTTCCACCTATGCAATGTTTTTAAAAAGAGTATAGTATTGAAAGAAAGATTTAAATTTAAAAAACTAAATCATTATAAGGGTGATAAGATATGAGTTTTGCAAAAAGGTCAAAAGAAGACCTTGTTATGTTTGATGCCAATAAACTTCTCTTAAATATTAATGAAGAGGAACAACTGGTTCTTAAGATTGAAGGAGAAGAAGAATATATTGATATAAATGTAAATCCTGCATTTCCTTTAAGTGAAGTTGGACGTTTTTTATTTTTTGTAGATAATGGCGGTAATGAGATCGGTATGTTAAAGGATATCCAGGAATTAAAAGGTGAATCCCGCAATGTATTAGAAGCTATCCTTGATAGAATATATTTTATGCCAAAGATAGTTCAAATTAATAATATAGTAGAAGAATTTGGGGTATCCCGCTGGGATGTTGTTACTGAAAAGGGTCCCAGGGTATTTGATATAAGGAGTAGGCGGAGAGATGTACGGCCTTTTGGTAGAAACAGAATAATAATTCATGATATAGATGGTAATCGTTATGAAATACCAGATTATACAAAGCTAGATAAAAATAGCCAAAAGGTTTTGGATTCAGAAATATAAACTATCATGGCTTTGTCAGGTAAAAACAGCAAAAAAAGTAGTAATTAAGATTGTAATCTAAGCCAGGGAAACCTGGTTTATTTTTTTTGCCTATACGAAAATCTAGTAAAAAGCTAAATATGCCTCCGAAACTAAGAACACACTTTATTTTAAATATTGCTTATAATTTACATCATATTTGTCAATATTAATTATATAAATGAGGGATTATTATGCAGTGGAGGAATTTAGTTAAAAAGTTAAAACTGAAAAAAGAGAAGAAAGTATATGATATGGAAGACCTTGATATAGATGAGAGGGAAGATTATCTAGATCAGATAAAGGTTAAGCATGATTTAAAGACAAACATAAAATATATTCAGAATATGTTGGGAAATAGTTTTGATTTAAGTATCAGAAAAATTCAATTAGGAAAAGAAGAGATTCAGGCAGCAGTGGTTTTTATGGCAGGACTATCAGACACTAGTGCTGTAGAAAAGATTATAAAGTCCTTACAAATGGATTTATTAAAAGTAAGTATTTCTGAAAAAAAGGGTTTAGTTAAAAAGGATAATATATTTGAAGATATTACAAGATCTTCATTAAATAATAAGGATATAGTAATAACCTTACTTTCCGAACCCTCCAGTAAAAATTGAATAATTATTGAATACAAAGTTTTTAAATAACAAGATGGACCAG
>JBDNGI010000471.1:0-4868 GCA_041689345.1 Halanaerobiales bacterium | reverse complement strand
TTAATTTTTTTGCTATTTTGAGAAACTAAGTAGAATCCTTATATAATTCAATTTTATGAAAAATGCTTAAGTAGAGTTTAACAGGATTTATAAGTTTTATGAAATAATAAGGAGTGATACTTATGGAATCTGAAGCGAATAAGCCTTATCCTGGTCGTATACAATCTGTAAAATTGGACTGATTGCAAGAAGTTGGTTACAAAATAACTGTCTGAGCGAAGCGAGTTTTGATATACAGTTTACTTATTATCAAATTTACCTTGTTATAATTATAGCGCAGCCAATTTGATTTTTTTGTTGCTTCTTAATTGAAGGAGTAACTGGGGTTTAGACTTTTTTATTAATGAAGTTCATCTAAATTCTCTTTTTAATTACGCAATGATAATTTTCACCTAAAGGCACTACTAATTTTGACATTAATGTTGGATATTAGGCTATCGAAGCCGTCATAGCAGAATGTTCGGACGTTTTACACCAACTAATGTGGAGAAGAACTAAAAATATAAAGGGTGGTAGATATGGCACTAATAGATACACATGCACATCTAGATTTTCCTAGATTTGATAAAGATAGAAATGAAGTAATTGCCAGGGCCTGGGATAGTGGGATTTCTTATATTGTAAATGTTGGGGCTGATTTAGCTTCGAGCCGTCGGTCAATTAAATTAGCCCAGGAATATCCGTTTATCTTTGCAACTGTTGGAGTTCATCCCCATGATGCTAGTGATCTGGATCAAAAAATGATTGAGGGAATAAGAGGACTGGCTGTGGATGAGAAAGTAGTTGCAATAGGGGAGATTGGACTGGATTATCATTATGATAATTCACCCCGGGATATACAAAAGAAGGCTTTCAAGAGACAATTACAACTAGCTAAAGAATTAAGTCTGCCAGTAGTGATACATAGTCGTGAAGCAGATCAAGATACCCTAGAAATACTTAAAGCAGAATATGACACAAACAATGGGGGTATAATGCATTGTTTTGGTAGTGGGGTAGAAATGGCCCAGGAATGTCTTGATATGGGTATGCATTTAGCATTTGGCGGTGTCTGTACATTTGAAAATGCTAAAGAATTAAGATGGGTAATAAAAGCAGTCCCACTTGATAGAATTCTTCTTGAGACAGATGCCCCTTATTTAACACCAGTCCCATTCCGTGGTAAAAGGAATGAACCCAAATATATTAGATTTGTTGCAGAAAAAATAGCTGAAATAAAGGGACTTGGTTTAATTGAAGTGGCTGAGACTACTACGTCTAATGCTATAAAAGTCTATAATTTACCTGAGTTAATGATGTGATAAATATGGGATTAAGATTAAATGGTGATTATAATGGAAGTATTTGAACAAAAGCAGCTATTGGATCCTCGTTTTCCGTTTAAATTGTTTTTAAATGAGGATGCGATGAGTTTCCCTCCTCACTGGCATGAAGAAATTGAAATAATTTATGTAAAATCAGGCAGCTGTAAAATGGGATTAAATAATGCGCAGTTTGATTTGGAGATTGGTGATATTTTACTTATTGGTAGTGGAGATGTTCATTATTTTTTACCCCGCTTAGGTGATAGCAAAAAGATTTTTATCCAATTTGGGTTATCTATCTTCAATGATTTTTCAACAGTAAGAAATGATAGAAGATTTATTACTCCACTATTTAGCAAAACACATCAATTAAGTAAAAAAGATCAGGAAACTGCTAGTGAAAATCACTTAATTCATAGGAAATTAGAGGAACAAATTTTAAAAATTATTGATGAATCAAATAACAAACAGGATGGATATCAGCTTGTTTTAAAGGCCCGCTTATTTGATATTGTAGCTATCTTATTAAGGAATATTCCCCAAAGGGAGTATTCTTTGAAAGAGAAAAGTAAGCAGAATGAACAATTAGAAAGATTGAAAAATGTTTTTGAATATGTTGAGAAGCATTATACCGATGATATATCCTTAGATAGGGTTGCAGATATTGCTAATTATAGTGTTTATTATTTTGCCAGATTTTTTAAAGAAGCTACAGGGATGACTTTCGGCCAGTATCTAGATCATTTTAAAATAAGAAAGGCTGAGTGGTTGCTGATAAATGCTAGGGGTAAATCTATCACTGAAATATCTTTTGAAGCAGGATTTAATAGTATAAAAACATTTTATAGGGTATTTAAGAAGATAAAAGGCTGTTCACCTAAAGAGTTTCAGGCAACGGTTATTAAATAAAGACTGATTAATAAAGAATTATCACTTCTGAATCTTAGATGCACTTATTTCCAAACTTGGCGGCAGTTAAAAATAATAATAAGCAATATTTAAGAATAAAAGGGCAAGATTTGACATGAATCTTATCTTTTTTTTATATACAATTAATATATATGCTTGGAATCAGCTTTTTTTCGTGAATGAAGTAATGGTTAACTGGGGCTGATGTGAGGCTTTTTAAGTAAATATTCTTTAGATTTAATGGATTTATTAGAAAAATGGGGGGAATTAAAATGAAAAAGGCTTTAATTGTACAAGGGGGTTGGGATGGTCATCAACCTGTTCAGGTTGCAGAAATTTTCGAAAAGAGTTTGAAAGGGCTTGGTTTTGAGGTAGAAACATCTGAGACTCTTGATGTTTTTCTTGATCAAGAAAAACTTAAATCATTAGATTTAATTGTTCCTATCTGGACAATGGGGGAAATCACCAAAGAGCAACTAGAACCAGTTTTAGAGGCAGTAGGTAGTGGAGTTGGACTGGTTGGTTGTCATGGTGGACTGTGTGATGCATTCCGTAATAGTGTTGGATGGCAGTTTATGACAGGGGGCAATTGGGTAGCACATCCTGGTGGAGATGGTGTCAAGTACACTGTCAATATTAAAAATAGTTCTAGTCCTATTACTGCTGGTATATCCGACTTCGAAGTGGAAAGTGAACATTATTATTTACATGTTGATCCTGCTGTAGAGGTTTTAGCTACTACTCGTTTTCCGGCAGTAAATTGGTATCATGCCTCAAATAGGGCAGTTGACATGCCAGTAGTCTGGACAAAACGCTGGGGCTTTGGAAGAGTCTTTTATAATTCCCTGGGGCATCATGCTGATATCTTTGAGATACCAGAAGCACTTGAATTAATGGAAAGAGGCTTTCTCTGGGCTGCTGAAGGCAAAGAAATAGCTGTGAGAGAAGAAGCAGATATTAATAGATATAAAAGTGATAAAAAGATGTTTTAGAAATAGAACTTAATTTACCACTTTATAATGTTGGTTTAGGATATAGTATAGGATGTAAGTAGATGCTTGATAAGGGGGCTATAAATATGGTTGAAAAACTCAATATTGGTATCGTTGGTTGTGGTAATATAAGTGGTATTTATTTAAAAAATTGTACTGGAGTTTTTGACAATTTACAGGTTAAGGCGGTTGCAGATCTAATAGTTGAGAGGGCTGAAGCGAAGAAAGAAGAATATGACTTACCTTTAGTTTGTTCTAATGATGAATTATTTAACAATCCAGAGATTGATATAGTATTAAATCTTACTACTCCAGATGCACATGCTGAAGTTGCCTTAGGTGCATTAAAGGCAGGTAAACATGTTTATGGTGAGAAACCATTAGCTGTTAGTTTAGAAAATGGAAAAAAAATGGTACGTCTAGCAAAAGAAAAGGGATTGAAGATTGGAGCAGCACCAGATACTTTTCTGGGTGGTGGTTTGCAGACATGTCGAAAATTGATCGATGATGGATGGATAGGTAAACCTGTATCAGCTACGGCATTTATGGTCAATCACGGACATGAAAGTTGGCATCCTGATCCTGAGTTTTATTATAAAGTGGGGGGAGGACCTATGTTTGATATGGGACCTTACTATCTAACAGCTCTAGTCTCATTAATGGGGCCTATCTCTCGTGTTACAGGATCTGCCAGGATAACATTTCCTGAAAGAACTATAACAAGTGAGGCTAAAAATGGTCAAATAATTAATGTTGATGTACCTACACATATTGCTGGAGTTATGGATTTCGAAAATGGTGCAGTAGCTTCTATTATTACCAGTTTTGATATTTGGGATTCTACTTTACCAAGGATTGAAATTTATGGTAGTGAAGGTTCTATAGTTGTTCCCGACCCTAATACATTTGGGGGACCTATATATTTAAAGAGGCATAACCATGAAGAATGGAAAGAGATCCCCTTAAGCCACTGATATACGGTAAACAGCAGGGGGCTAGGCCTTTCCGATATGGCCCAGGCCATAATAGATGATGGTAAACATCGTGCTAGTGGGGAATTAGCATTACATGTATTGGAAGCTATGCATGGCTTTCATATTGCTTCAGATAGTGGTAAACACTATAATATGCAGTCTAAATGTGAGCAACCTGCTCCTTTAGTTGAATAAAGAAGATCTATGGATTTAGATAGAGTTTTATTTAATATACTAAGAACACACTTTATAGGTATAATGTAAAGCCTTAAACCAGTGGGATTTCCTGCTGGTTTAAGGCTTTTTAAAGTGATGGCTATTAAAGGAGTTAGGTGAAAGACCATTTAATCTCAGGGACAGTTTATGAAATTTTTCAAATAGAATTTTAAAGTAATAATTATATAGTTTAATCAATATGATTAATATAGGTATATTAAATATAAAGTGAAACTTTGCTTTTTTTTATGTTAGAATTTTATCGGATTTTCTATGGTTACACTTAGGTTTTTATATGAAGATTAACTGAGGTTTTTAGATAAATATACTGAGGTGAGTAACTTGACATTTACTACGAAATTAATCATATATTTATTCCTGCTAATAGTTGTTATATTTACATCTGTGTCAATAAAAGGGGCGCTTCCCTGTGATTGCTTAGAAGATCGGATTCTTATATTAGAGAATCCACC
>JBDNGI010000470.1:0-6299 GCA_041689345.1 Halanaerobiales bacterium | reverse complement strand
CATGGTAAAAAAATAGATTTAATTCGAGAAGTAGAGGATGACACAGGTAAGACTATTGGTATTATGATGGATACAAAAGGGCCAGAAATTCGTTTGGGGCCTTTAAAAAAAGGGGAAGTACTACTTAAATCAGGTGAGGAAATCATTTTAACAATAGATGATGTTGAAGGTGATAGCTCCTGTGTATCAATATCTTATAAGGATATAACTAATGATGTTGAAATTGGTTCAGTAATATTAGTTGATGATGGCTTACTTGAATTTAAGGTTATTGAGATAAATGAAAAAAGTATAAAATGTAGAGTTGTAAATGGAGGAATGTTAGGTTCTAGAAAAGGAGTAAATATTCCTGGGGCTTCACTCACTCTACCAGCACTAACTGATACTGATAAAGAATATATTCGTTTTGGTATTAAAATGGAGATTAACTTTATTGCGGCTTCATTTGTTCGAAAAGCCCGGGATGTTCTTGCTATTCGTGCTTTTTTGGATAATCAGGGAGCACGTGGTATTTACATAATTGCTAAGATAGAGAACCAGGAAGGTGTCGACAATATTGATGAGATCCTGGAGGTTGCTGATAGTATCATGATTGCCAGAGGGGATTTAGGTGTGGAAATTCCACCTGAACAGGTTCCTGTTATTCAAAAAATGTTAATTCGTAAATGTAATGAAGCTGGTAAACCAGTAATTACAGCAACTCAAATGCTTGATTCCATGATTAGAAACCCACGTCCTACCAGAGCAGAGGCCTCTGATGTAGCTAATGCTATCTTTGATGGTACAGATGCGATTATGCTATCAGGTGAATCTGCTATTGGAAAATATCCTATCGAATCAGTGAAGACTATGGATAATATTGCTAGAGAGATTGAAGGGTCTGCTTTTTATCAGGAAATTATGTATAAGACTGCTTTAAAGAATAAAGCAAAATCCAGTACAATTACAGAGGCTATGAGTTTTTCAACCTGTAAGATAGCTAGGGACATTGAGGCAAAATGTATTATTAGTGCAACTAGTAATGGTCTTACTGCCAGAATGGTTTCTAAATTTAGACCTAACACACAGATAGTAGCAGTAACCAATGATAAGTTTGTTAAGCATTTTCTTACTCTTTGCTGGGGAGTTTATCCATTACAATTAGCAGTAGATAGTACTGGTACTGATGAGTTAATTGAAAATGCTATTTCTACAGTTTCTAGCTATGGTATGGTTAAATGTGGAGATTTAGTTACTATTACAGCCCCAGCTCCACTAGCAGTATCTGATACTACTAATCTTATTGAAGTATTGGTAGTCTAAAATTAGTATGATATTATGAATTGTATTTTAAAATTTTACGTTAAAGTTTACACTTAAAATTTAATAATCCAATCTAATAATTAAGTGGAATATATGTTTATATTTACTGTTTAAATAATATTTTAGTAAAGTTCATATAAGAAAATATCTTCTTAATTTGAAATAAAAAAAAGGATTATTAATATTTTTGTTGAATAGTTATAGAGGCTATGGAAAACATATTATTAAGTTTACAACTATACCTGAGTTAAATAAAAATAAATTCGGGTAGAGTAAATATAAAAGAAACTAGACCTTAAACTATATATCTCAATAAGGTAAGTTTCTTAATGTCATTAATTATCCTTAGGGTAATTCACAAGACATCTACAAGATAATCTAATAAGGAGGTATTGTTTAATGTCACAAGAAAAACATGTTTATTCTTTTGGTGGCGGTAAAGCTGATGGAAAAACTGAGTTAAAAAACTTACTCGGTGGAAAGGGTGCAAACCTGGCTGAAATGACTAATCTAGGGATTAATGTTCCCCCTGGATTTACAATTACTACTCAAGTTTGTACACTTTTTTATGAAAATGACGAAACTTATCCAGAAGGTTTGGATGCACAGGTTGATGAAACTGTTGAGAAAGTAGAGAAGTTAATGGGTAAGGATTTTGGTGATACCAAAGATCCACTTCTTTTCTCAGTACGTTCAGGTGCTCGTGTTTCTATGCCTGGTATGATGGATACTGTACTTAATCTAGGTCTTAATGATGAGACTGTACAGGGTGTTATCGAACAAACTGGTAATGAGCGTTTTGCGTATGACTCTTATCGTCGTTTTGTTCAGATGTATGGTAATGTTGTTAAAGGTATGGATGGTGCTGATTTCGAGCATATCATTGAGAAGAAGAAAGAGGATTTAGGTGTTACATATGATACCGATATTCCTGCCGACGCTCTTAAAGAGTTAGTAGCAGAATTTAAGGCACATATTGAAAAAGAAACTGGTGAAGATTTCCCAGAAGAACCTAAAGCACAGTTATGGGGAGCTATTGATGCAGTATTTGGTTCTTGGAATAATCCAAGGGCAAATAGTTACAGAAATATCAATGATATTCCACATCACTGGGGTACTGCTGTAAACGTTCAAACTATGGTTTATGGTAATATGGGTGATGATTGTGGTACAGGTGTTGCCTTTACTCGTAACCCTGCAACTGGTGAGAACAAATATTATGGTGAATATCTGAAGAATGCTCAGGGCGAAGATGTTGTTTCTGGTGTTAGGACTCCAAAGCCTATTGCGCAATTGGAAGAAGAAATGCCAAAGATGTACAATGAACTTACTGACATTTTTGCTAAATTAGAAGAGCATTATACAGATGTTCAGGATGTTGAGTTTACTATTCAAAAAGGTGAACTTTTCATGTTACAGACTCGTACAGGTAAAAGAACTGCCAGTGCTGCTGTAAAGATTGCTGTTGATATGGAAGAAGAAGGTCTAATTGATAAGAGAACTGCTGTAACAAGAGTTGAGCCAAATAAGCTTGATGAATTGTTACATAGAAGAATCGATCCTAATGCAGATGCTACTGTACTTGCTAAAGGATTGGATGCTTCTCCAGGTGCTGCTACTGGTAAAGTTATTTTTGATTCTGATGAAGCCGCTGAAATGGGTGACAATGGTGAAAGGGTTATTCTAGTAAGAACAGAAACCTCACCTGAGGATATCCATGGTATGGCTGCTGCACAGGGTGTATTGACATCTCGTGGTGGTATGACAAGTCATGCAGCTGTTGTAGCTCGTGGTATGGGTAAGCCTGCTGTAGCTGGTTGTGAAAATATAAAAGTTGACTATGCTGCTGAGCAGTTCGTAACAGCTGATGGAACTGTTGTAAAGAAAGGTGACAACATTACTATTGATGGTGGAGACGGAAAAGTTTACTTAGGTGAAGTCGATACTATTGATCCTGAATTAAATGAAAACTTCGAATTACTAATGACTTGGGCAGATGAAATCAGATCAATGGATGTAAGAACTAATGCTGATACACCAGAAGATGCTAAAAAAGCTATCGAATTTGGTGCACAAGGTATTGGTCTTACTCGTACAGAGCATATGTTCTTTGATGAAGAACGTCTACCAATCGTACAACAAATGATCTTAGCTGATAGTGTAGAGGCTAGAAAAGCAGCCTTAGAAAAATTACTACCAATGCAGAAAGCTGACTTTAAAGGTATCTTTGAAGCAATGGGTGAGCGTCCTGTTACTATCAGATTACTAGATCCACCACTTCATGAATTTTTACCAGATCATGACGAATTATTGATAGAAGTTACTGAGTTGAAGGCTAATGGTGGAAACGCTGATAAATTAGCTGAAAAAGAAGAACTTCTTAAGACTATTGAAGCACTTCATGAAATGAATCCAATGCTTGGACATCGTGGTTGTCGTCTAGGTATGACCTATCCTGAAATCCCAGAGATGCAGGTAAGGGCTATCTTTGAAGCAGCTACTGAATTAGTTAAAGATGGTATTGCTGTTCATCCAGAAGTAATGATTCCTTTAGTATCTCATATTAATGAGTTAAAAGAAATGAAAAAAGTAGCAGTACAAACTGCTGATGAAGTCATTTCTGCTGCTGGAGTAGAATTAGAATATACCGTAGGTACAATGATTGAGTTACCTAGGGCTTGTGTAACAGCTGATGAGATAGCTGAAGATGCCGAATTCTTCTCATTTGGTACTAATGACCTTACACAAACTACTTTTGGATTCAGTCGTGATGATGCTGAAGGTAAATTCCTGGCACATTATCTTGATGATGGTGTTCTAGAGAAAAATCCATTCCAGGTATTAGACCAAAAAGGAGTAGGAGAGTTAGTTAAGATGGGTGTAGAAAAAGGTCGCTCAACTCGTCCAAATCTAAAGGTTGGTATCTGTGGTGAGCATGGTGGGGAGCCAAGTTCTGTCAAGTTCTGTCACGACATTGGCTTAAACTATGTATCTTGTTCTCCATTCCGTGTACCTATTGCTAGATTATCTGCAGCTCACGCTGAAATTGAAAATCCACGTAAATAAGGTAAACCGAATAGAATATAATATAATGAGAGCCTATGCATAATTGCATAGGCTCTTTTTTAATCGGGTAGTTTTGACTGACTATTTCCACTAATTTGCATGTATTCAGTTATAATAATTTCTGAGTCTAATAAATTTGTTGACAAATTATACTTTAACTGAACTCTCTATTTTTTTAAAGGCATTTTCCACATCGACTGTAATCGGTTGATTAGTCTTGATTGATTCTAATATATCAAAAACCATCTTTAAATCTCCATATTCAACTTCTGGAGTTACTGTTATCTCTTCATTACCTATCATAGCATTGTAGAAATTTAGTAGTTCATTATAATAACCTCTTTTTGCTTGATAAGGAATCTGTTCTGAACTGCCGTCATAGTATGATACATTAATTGTTCCACAGGTTTTTTCTTCTAGATAGATTTCACCTTTATTTCCAAATATTCTTAGACCAATTAAGGGTCTCTGTGTTTCCTTGCCATCTGTATAGTAAGAATAATGCCCGATAACCCCGTTCTTAAACTTAATCTGAGAGTTTATAATACGGTAAGGGCTGAATTCTTCATTTTGGGGACGTCCCATAGCATATACTTGATCAACTGCTCCAAAGACATGTCTTAGTCCAGCTAAGTCATGGATTGCAGCATCTAAAAACGTACCACCTACATAATCGGGATGTTGTCTCCATTCAGTGGCAGCAAAGGTGTTTTTCTTCATCTCTTCCTCAAAATTTACATATTGGTTAAAAACGAAATATGCTACATCTCCTATTTTACCATGATATATTATATCTCTAATTTTATTTATTTCTTCATTATAACGGTAATTTTCCGCTACTATAATGTTTACTGGGTGATTTTGATGTAGTTCCAATAGACGTTTAGCACCCTGTAGAGTAGCTGAGAGTGGTTTTTCTGCAATTAAATTTATATTTGCCTTAACAACTGCAGCAGCTGCCTCAAAGTTTTCTTCAATTGGGACCATTACATCAACAGCATCAAGATTTTCTCTTCTCAGCATTTCATTGTAATCTTGATAGACTTTATCTTCACTAAGACCTATAGAACTGGCAAAATCTAAAGCGTCTTTCTTTGTCCTATTACAAAGTGCAGCAACTTCATACTTATCCTGTAGTTCTTGAATAGCTGGCCAGTGTAGACGTTTCCAGGCCATACCTGTTCCTATTACACCTAGACGAATTTTTTTCATATTTTAGCCTCCTTATTTTCTCTGTTTACTATTATTATTTGTTAAAAAGTAAAAAAAATAAGTAGTATATTTTTTTTTTAGTAGTGAATAATATTGATAAAAAAATATCCCCTTTAAGTAATATTAAACTTACCTAAAGGGGTTTTGATTGTTCATTATTTAACCAGTTAATGATTCAATGAAGAGTCTAATTACATCTGCTCCTCCGATGACTGTTCCTAACATACTACCTAAGTTTGCAAATACTACAATTAAAAGGATCTTTGTTACTTTATTTGTCCATAATCCTTTTAGAGTAATACCTTCTGATAGGTTTTTAAAGTCTTTTACTTGTGGTTTCTTTACCATCGTCTCTGTTAGTCCGGCAAACCAACCTGCTGCTATAGTAGGATTTAGAGAGCTAATCGGGGCTGCTATAAAAGCGGTAAGTATTGTCAGCATATGACCCCCTGCTAAAAGTACTCCCAGTGCAGAGAGGGAACCATTCCAGATAATCCAAGTTATTGTTTGCTCAATACCTGTCGTTATATTAGTAAAAAAGGTATAAGTAATCATCGCAATAATAATAATAGGGATGGACCATGCTATATATTTGCCTAGGTTTGATTTAGGGGGCAGTTTTTTTAAGGCTGCAATATTCTGTTCTTTTTTATCTCTTCCTTAATTCCTGGTATATGTCCTGCTCCGAGAACAGCTACTATTTTATCCCCAGGTGCATT
>JBDNGI010000469.1:0-3106 GCA_041689345.1 Halanaerobiales bacterium | reverse complement strand
TGATAGTTTATTTTTCGGTTGAGGCCTTTGAACTATTGGACGCTGATCCTTTTTAACATTTCCATCTTTAGTCCACCTTTGATAAGTACGATCACTAATTTCTAATACATCACAGGCAGGTTTTAACCTGGCACCATTAGCTCGTGCTTCATCGATCAGTTCTACTGCTATTATGCGATCTGAATCACTGATCATTCGTCCTCTGGGTCCCCCCAGATCGCATTTGCTTTTTTTCGTAGTACAAGTAGTGCTGCAGTTTCAGCTAGGGCTTTTTCTTTTCTTCTTAGTTCTTTTTCAAGTTTTTTATTTTTATCTCTTTCTTTTTTTAAGTATTTTTTTAACTCTCCTGGATCTTCTAATATAGAAGAATTAGCTTTAAGACACTGTTTTTGCCAGGTCTTTATTTCCTCTACATGGATACCTTTTCTTCTACAATATTGTGCTAATTCTAGTTCTGTAAAGCTTGATGTTTCAAGGACTGCTTGGAATTTATCTTGAGAACTCCATTTATTACTTGGTTTATTATTGATAAAGTTTTTATTCTTCTTCTTTTTCCACTGATATATAGTAGTTCTAGGTATTTCTAATTCATTTGAAAGACTTGTTATTGTATCATTTGTTGGAGGTTCCAGTCTCTTAAGAACAGACTCTTTAAATTCTTTTGTATATCTTTTATACTTATTCTTTTTTCCCATATCAATTCTCCTTAGGTTTATTGTCGTAATTATATTATACACTATTTAATCTCTACGACAACTATCCTAACATATAGGGATAATCAAGTGAAGAGCCGTATGCCTAAATAGGGCACGACGATAATCTATATAGACCGAATCGCAGTATTTCACCCGATTTTAAGACCATGCTCCTTTAGATAAATTTTAATTGCATCACGATTTGGAAAATGTTTATTTGCAAGACTTATATATTCTTCAATTAAAGATTGACCACGACCAGTAACCCTGGCCATAAGAGAAGCAGGCATATCATACAGATAAAGAACTAATACCGATTGAAATACTTTTAAATAAGCATCAACACTTTCCGGTGTATGATAAGTTTTACGTGCAATTTCAGTAGTCATTAATCCTGATACTGAATTATCAACAATGATATTTTTATGAGTCATTGCAGTACCTGAATCTAAAATAGTTCCTGGAGTTGGTAATATGACATTATGAATATTCATATAAGCTTTAGCCAGGTTACCTAAAACTGAATAAGAGCGTAAAAAAAGAAGAGATAACTCAACTTGCGGGAGTAAGGTATCCTGTAGATATGCTTCAACAAGTACTCGAGCACATTGTTCCATATTAATCTGATTAAGTTTTTCAAGAGTTTTAATAGGTACATTAAATTCTCTTTCAGTAAAAATAGTTAGAATGACAGGAAGAACAATTCTTCTTGAAAACTGAACACTTTCTGGTTTCCATTTTGAAACACTTAATGCCAGCCAAACTATCTGTCCTGGTTTTAATCTAGACAAAGGTGGACAATATTCTTCCCGGCGTGCAGCGAGAAACCTAATCATGGAGATAGCAGTAGATGGTCCTATTCCAACATCGTCAGTAAGAAAATTTATTAATTGGGATTGAACTTGAGAAGGTACTGTAACTTCTTTATCAGAAACTTTGTTTAATTTTTTAACATTAACTAGTTTAGGATCTATAAGTTTGGTTGATTTTGGCATACGTGTACGTTGACATTCTCCTGTTGCCCATCGTGGAATGAATTTACGACGATAAAGATGACGATTTACATCAGACATAGTTGCATTAGGATTAATGGTTTTAAATATATTCAAGGCATTATCAAGAACTCTTTGACGATGGTCAGTGAATTTTCGGTCTTTAGCAATTAATATTGTCCAATTTTGAGTAAGTAAAGGAACCTGAATTAATTTTTTACAGTATTTTAGGATAATATGACAGGGTTTAGCTCTAGGAATATTATGTTTATGTTCATACTTATCCATTAGCTGGTTAAATTTTGACACGACAGCTTCAGCCATCCATGATTGTTCTGATAGTTCAAAGTGCACTGCTAGTTCATTTTTTTGTGCTGATACAAGGCTTCGCTCAATTAGTGATTCGTAATGTCGGGGTGATTTCTTTAATCGTCCCATATTGACCTCCTTGGTGGTTGATAATGTTTTTTTTTAGCATCGGTCTTACTATTTTGATTGAATATGCAGCGTACTTGCATAAGTGTAAATTGGTAATCAGGTATATTATATTTTTCATATAGCCGGGCATATTTTTCCACAAGTTTTATAGAGCAGCCAATAGTTTGACGGATAAGAGGTAGAGGCATGTTCCTATCTTTTAATGCAACAACACGTGAAAACATTACAAGGTAACGTTCAATACTTGCATAAGTATGCTCCGTACGCCTAAGAATTTCTGTTTCTGTATAACCTTGTAGATAGAGTTCTATTATTTTTTCTGAATGAGTGATTCCTGGGCCCATATCAGCAATATTTCCTCTTAAAGGCAGAAAAATGTTGTCATGTTTTTTTATAAGTTTCTGTATTACTCCTGGATGAATAGCCAGAAGGAAGGATAAATCAGGTTGATTTAAACAGGTTGACTGCCCATATGCTTCAGTAGCTAAACGGACTATTTTTTGCCACTTTAAATTTTCTGTTGAATCAAGATTCGAAGAGTTAAAATCATCATTTATCCACCATTTTAAAATAACAGGTTTTAGGTTTGAAAAAGACAGAAGTTGTCCAGGAGATGCTTTATCAGAAATAGCAAAATATACTATAGAATTATCTGGACGTTTGTATTGGGAAAGGGCTCTTGCTCATCGAGTGGTATTTAAGCAAATTAATCCAATACATATAAAGCAATATTAGGATTAGAGAGCATCGTTATGATATTTACTATTTATGTATACGGTCGTTTTCGTCTATTAAATTAATTATAATTAAGCGGCAGAATCGTTTTGTAATTTTCTTTTCTCATCAATATCTTTGTAATACCAGGGAAGTACCACAAGAGCATTGAGTAATTCAATTCCTGCGCGTCCGTATCCTCTTCTTCGTATCATTTTAATTTTATTATTGGTTCCTTCCATAGGACCGTTACTTATCTGTGGATAT